>JANYHV010000257.1 GCA_025362195.1 Fimbriiglobus sp.
GCCGTCCGGGAGTTGAAGACGCACCCGGCCGACCGCCGGCGCGTGGTCAAAGCCGGCCGGAACGAGTTCCCGACGAAGAAGCCCCACCACCGGCAAGTCCGCGGGAAACCCTTCCAAGACCGCGTCCGCATCACTTAACTCAGTGGCATTGCACGGGAGTGGGCCGCTCGCCGTCGCCGGCGGCGGAGCCGAAGTCGATCGCACGTCCTCGGGAGCCTGGCCGGGTTACCGGCCGATCAGGTCCAGGACTTTGCGGCGGGTGCGCCAGTACACGTCTTCCATCAGGACGTGGGCGAACTCGCCGTTGCGGCCGACGCTCACCAGGCCGGCAATCCCGGTGCCGTGCTCGAAGCGGCGGCGGTCGGCCTCGTACTCGCTGCGGAAGACGGGGTAGGCCAGGGCCGTGCGGACGACCCGACTGCCCAGATACCGCGCGGCCAGGCCGGGGACGATGCGGTCGATGGCGGCCCGGCACTGCTCGCCGAGGGCGGCGTCGGTCGTCGCCCAGGTCGCGTCGTTCACTTCGCAGCCGAGGTCGCAGGTGACTTGCGACTTGCCGGCCGGGACGAGCCACGGTAGGCCCAGGCCGATGTCGCTCAGGCGGAAGAACGGGAAGTCGGCCCCCGGCGTCCAGGTGACCACGTCCGGCAGCCCGCTCGGGCCGTCGAACTTCAAGTTGACGAACACCATCGCCCGGTAGCGGAAGCGGGCCAGGTACGCCAGGCGGTCGGTGCCACGGACGAGCTTGGCCAGGACGTGGACCGGGGCCGTGCTGACGACGGCTGCGGCGGCGATCCGCTCGCCGTTCACCTGCACGCCGACGACGCGGTCGGCCTCGACGAGGATCGCCTCGACGGGGGACCGGGTGTGGATCGCGTCGCGGACCTCGTCGGCCAGCTTCTCGCAGACTGAAGCGATGCCGCCGTCCGGGTAGACGTGCCAGACGTGCGGCGACTCGGGGACCGTCGAACTGTACCCGACGGCGACGGTCCGGCCGGTCAGTTTGGCCGCGATTTTCAGGGCGATTGTGCGCGGCAGGCTGGTGGCGAACTTCTGGCCGACGGCGGCCGCGAGTTCGCCGCCGGCGGCCCCGGACCAGGCCTCGGTGAGCGGCAGGGCGATCTCGTCGGCGAGCTTGCGGCCGTAGGCCCCGCGGTAGTGGTCGGCGGCGGTGACAGCGGCGGCGCGGAACGGCCCGCCGGCCTTGGCTGCGGCGGCGCTCAGGGCGTACCGCGGGGACCGCATCAGCCCGAACGGGTACGACGTGGCGCGGCCGCGGTGCCAGACCGTCTCGCCGTACCGCGGCATCGGCCGGCAGGTCGCCGACACGCCGACGGCCGCGGCCAGGCGGTTGGTGATGAAGTGCGCACCGCAGTCGTAGGTGTACCCCTCGGGGTCGCGCTCGCTCCGGCACAGCCCGGCGAGGTGCGGGCTGGCCTCGAAGACGCGCACCGGGACGCCGTGGCGACGCAGGTAGGTCGCGGCCGTCAGCCCGGCGAGGCCGGCCCCGAGGACGACGACGGGGCGATCGGGCGTGAGGGCGGTCATTGCGCGGCCCTCGGTTTCTCGAAGGTGCCGTGCAAAATCGCCCCGCGGTTGACCAGGTTCAACGCCGCGTCGAGCAGCGTGAAAACGGCGAGCGCGGGGACCGATTTGAGGCTGAACCGGTCGACCAGCCATCGCGGCCCGCCCCAGTCGTCGAGCCAGTTGCGGACCGAGTAGACCCAGTTGACCGGGCTCATTGCCGTGACGACGCGGACCGGCGTCAGCCCGGCGAGTTCGCCCAGGCGGGTGAGGGTGGCGCGGTTGAACAGGTAGGTGTGTCGAGGGAAGTGGTAGCCGCCCCAGTGCCGGCCGCCGAAGAGTCTGCGGTCCGGCGAGCCGGTGTTGTCCGTGACGACGACGACCCGCCCGCCGGGGGCGAGCAGCCCGGCGACGAGGCGCATCGTGGCGGCGGGGTCGGGCAGGTGCTCGACGGTCATGACGAGCAGCACGAGGTGAAACGTCGCGGCCGGCAGCCCGGCGCGTTCGAGCCGTTCGCCCCGCACGTCGAGGCCGTTGGCCCGGGCTGCGGCGACGGCGCGGGCGTCCCCGTCGAGGCCTTCGAGGGTCCAGGTCGGCGGGCCGAAGTCGCGCAACAGGGCGAGGTGGAAGCCGTCCCCGCAGCCCACGTCCAGGACGCGGGCGTCGGCCGGCAGGTGCCGCGCCCACCCCAACAGCCGGCGGGCTTCGAGGCGGCGGCGGACGCGGTAGACGAGGCCGTACTCGGCCGGCTTGAACGCGAAGGCGTGGTACTCGTCCGGGTAGACGCGGCCGGCCTCGGCGTCTGCCGGGCGCGGGTTCAGGTAGACCAGCCCGCAGCGGCGGCAGCGGACGGCCAGGAACTCGTCCGGGCAGGTGCGGTACTCGAAGTCCGCGCCGACGGCGACCGGGTCGGCGTCCTCGACGCCGCACAGCGTGCAGAGCGCGGGCGTCAACGCGAGCGGTTCCGCGGGACGCTCGACGCGCGGCGGGACCGCTCGCACGTGAGAATCCGCGGGCGGGGGCGCAACGACACTCGTCATCATGGCAGGGCGGGCCACTACGAACGGCGGGGCGACCGAACCCAACGGGCCTCCCCCGTGCATCCATAGTGCGGACCGGACCGCCGGGGCGTCAACTCGTCGAGAATGAGAGAATGCGTGCGAAAACTCACGCCTGCCGCCGGCCTCTGTGGGGCGGACGACAGGCGTGAGTTTTGTGGCCGGAGTCGGCGAGGGGTTAAATCTTGAGCTTGCCGGTACTGTCGCCGAAGGACGCGAGGGGGGCACCGAGGCGTTCGAACATCGCCAGGTACAGGTTCATCAGGGGCGTCTCCTTGGCCACTTGCACGTGCCGGCCGGTCTCCAGGCCGCCGCCGCCCTTGCCCAGGAGGAGGATCGGCAGGTCTTCGTGGTTGTGCCGGTCGCCGTCGCTGATGCCGCTGCCGTAGACCATCGTCACGTTGTCGAGTAGGGTGCTGCCGCCGGCCTCCTTGACGGCCTTCATGCGGTCCATCAGGTAGGCCAACTGTTCGACGTGGAAGGCGTTGATCTTCTGGATCTTCTCCTGCTTCTTGCCGTCCTTGCCGTGGTGGCTCAGGTCGTGGTGGCCGTCCGGCACGCCGATCGTCGGGTACGCGCGGTTGCTGCCGTCGTTGGCGAACGGGAAGGTGACGACGCGGGTCAGGTCGGTCTGGAACGACAGGACCATGAGGTCGCACATGAGGCGGACGTGGTCCTTCATCTCCTTGGGCACGCCGGCCGGGGCGGCCATGTCCGGTTTAGCGACCGGCTTGCGGGTCGCGGCCTCCTTGCGGACCTTCTCGATGCGGGTCTCGACCTCGCGCACGGCCGTCAGGTACTCGTCGAGCTTGCGCTGGTCGCTGCCGCCGAGTTGTTTCGTGAGGGCCTTGGCGTCCTCGGCGACGAAGTCGAGCACGCTCTTGGCGCGGGCGTCCCGCTTGGCCCGCACGGACGCGGTGTCCTTGGAGTCGGTGCCGCCGAAGAGGCGCTCGAAGACGAGCTTGGGGTCGGTCTCCTTGGCGTTCGGCGTGGCGTCGCCCCGCCACGACAGGTTGGACGAGTAGGCGCAGCTGTACCCCGAGTCGCAGTTCCCGGCCAAGGCCCCGCGCTCGATGCCGAATTCGAGCGACGCGAACCGGGTGGCGTCGCCGATCGCGTCGGCGATGTGCTGGTCGGCCGACTTGCCGATGCGGATGTCGGCCCCGTGGGTCTTGCGGGCCTGCCGGCCGGTGAGGAACGACGACATGGCGCGGGCGTGGTCGCCGCCGCCGTCGCCGTTCGCCCGGGCCTTGTCGAGGGTCAGCCCGGAGATCACGTTCAGGTGATCGACGTGCGGCTGGAGGGCGGCCAGCGTCTTGGGCAGTTGGCCGAGCTTGCCGGCGGCCGCGGGGGTCCAGTCGGGGACGTGGACGCCGTTCGGCACGTACATGAACGCGACCCGCTTCGGGGCACCGCTCGCGGCGACGGCCGACCCGACGCCGGTCTGGGCCGCCGGGGGCGCGGCGGGCGCGAGGGATTCGAGCCACGGTAGCGCCACGATCGTGCCGAGGCCGCGGAGGGCCTGGCGGCGGGAAATACCGGTCGGGGTCGGCGTCATGTCATTCGCTCCGGATCGCTTTACGCTTCTGAAAGGCGTCACTCTCGACGATGGCCAGGACCAGCGCGGAGAACCGGTCGTCGCCGGCTTTGAGCTTCAAACTGAGTTCGTCCAGCACGCACTTGTCGTAGTATTCTAGCCCGCGGCCGGTGGCGAACGTGAGCAGCTTTTCGGCCAGGCAGCGGCGGAACATCTCGGCCTTGCCGACGAGCACCTTGCGGAGTTCGGCGGGGCCGTCGAACTTCGACCCGTCGGGCATGACCCCGGTCGAGTCGATCTTGGTCTTCGCGTCCTCGTCCCGCCACGCCCCGATGCCGTCGAAGTTCTCCAGGCCGAACCCGAGCGGGTCGAGCTTGGCGTGGCACCCGGCGCACGCCGGGTCGGCCCGGTGCTGCTCCATCTGCTGGCGGAGGGTGCCCTTCAACGGGCCCTTCGGCAGTTCGGGCACGTCCGGCGGGGCCGGCAGCGGTTGAATGCCCAGGATGTTCTCGCTGATCCACTTGCCCCGCTTGACCGGCGAGGTCCGCGTCGGGTTCGACGTGACGGTGAGGATCGCCGCCTGGCTGACGAGGCCGCCGCGGCGGGCGTTCGGCAGTTTCACCTGGCGGAACTTCTCCCCGCGGACGTCCGGGACGCCGTAGTGCCACGACAGGCGGTCGTTCAGGAAGGTGTAATCGGCGTCGAGGAACTCCAGGACGCTGCGGTCGGTCTTGACGACGTTGTCGAAGAACAGTTCGCTCTCGCGGATCATCGCCGCCCGCAGGGACTCGTCCCAGGTCTTGAACGTCTCGGGGTCGGGCGTCAGGCCGCGGAGGTTGCGGAGTTGCAGCCACTGGCCGGCGAAGTTGTCGGTCAGCGAGGTCGCCCGCTCGTGCTTGAGCATCCGCGCGATCTGGGCCTTCAAGACGCCCGGCTTGCGGAGTTCGCCCTTCTCGGCGAGCTGGTACAGTTCGGCGTCCGGCATCGACGACCAGAGGAAGTACGCCAGCCGCGTGGCCAACTCGAACTCGGTCAGCACCCGCGAGTCCTGGCCCGGCAGCGGGTCGGCCTCGACGCGGAACAGGAAGTTCGGCGACACGAGCACGGCCTTCAGGGGCAGCAGAATCGCCCGGTCGAAGCGGTCGCCGTCGGCCGCGGCCAGGTCGTACAGCTTCATCAGCCGCTCGACTTCGCCGGGGGTGACCGGCCGGCGGTAGGCCCGGCGGGCGAACTCGGCGAGCACTTTCTTGGCGCAGTCGCGGTCGGCGTCCGGGGTGGTCGGGATGGCGACGAGGATCATCTTGGTCGAGGCGGGGAGGGGCTTCTGCGCGCCCTTCAACGGCCCCTCGATCTCGATCGACTCGACCCGCAGGCTCCGCGCGGCCGCGTCGGCCTTCAGGGTCTTGGCGTCGGACGGGTTGACGAAGGCGACCGACACGCGGCGCTCCCCGGCTTCGACGTACCGCTTCGTGTCCAGCGCGACCGATTTGTCCGGGGTGCCGGCCACGTCGTGGGTCTGGACCGCCTTGTCGTCGATGAGGACTTGCATTTTCGCCGGCTGGCCGCCCTCGGCCGTCCCGGACGCCTTGACGCGGACGACGTACTCGCCGGCGGCCGCGAAGTGGAACTTCGGCAGCGACGCCGACCCCTCGGCCGTGAAGTGGATCTTCTCGTTCCCCTTGCGGCCGGTCCGCGGGACGATCACGAGGTTCTGCGGCTTGAAGGTCTGCTTCGACGAGAGCACGGTCCCGGCCGGCACGACGGCCGCTTCGAGGACCGCGTCGGCGGCGGTCAGGTACTTTTCGAGCAGGATCGGGGGCAGCGACAGCACGTCGCCGATGTTGTCGAACCCGTACCCCACGTCGTCCGACGGGAAGTCCTCGGCCGGCCGGAAGGCGACGCCGCACAGGTCGCGGACGGTGTTGTTGTACTCGGCCCGGTTGAGCCGCCGCAGGGTCACGCGACCGGGGTCTTTCGGGCCGACGCAGTTCACCTTGATGAAGCTCTCGTCCACCAGGGTCAGGAACTCGGCCTTCTCCAGTGAACTCGGCTGCGGCTTCTTCTTGGGCGGCATCTCGCCGTTGGAGACGACGCGGACGACGTTCTCCCAGGTCGTCCGGTCCTTGCGGGCCGCGGCCCCGTCGGCGTAAATGTCCAGGGGCACGCCGCCGGACTGCTTGTCCGAGTTGTGGCAGCTATTGCAGTGCTTCGCCAGGAACGGGTTGATCTTGTCCGCGAGCACCTTGTCGGCGGCACTCGGCGGGGCGATGGCTTTGACCGAGGCCGGTTCGGCGGCCGGGGCGTAGATCAACTCGCCGGCTAAGAGCAGGGGCAGACCGAGAAGGGTCGAGCGTACAGACCGCGTCATGAAGACCGGCTCCGGCACATTAAGGGAGGACTCGGGCGGCCGACTCGTCAGTCAGAACCGCGGACGGCGGGGTGGTGTCACCGCACCGGTCGGGCAGGCTTCGCAACTACCCTAGCATTATTCCCAACTTCGGGACGCCTGGCAACGTTAAAACAACATGGGAAGCGGCCGGCAGCCGGGCCACTTTGTCCGTCGGCCGCGGTCGCAGCAAGAGGGGTGCTCACTTGACGGACGGGGATTCGGACACCGGCCGCGTGGGAAAGGTCGCCGCGGGCGCGTTCGCGGTGGTCGCGGCGGGTCTCGTCGCCGGCCGCGCGGCCGGGTGGCTGCCGTTCTCGTGGCTGGAAACCTTCGGCGCGGTCACCGGGGCCGCGTGCGTCCTGCTCGTCGTCCGCCGGAGCGTCTGGAACTTCCCGGTCGGCATCGCCAGTTGTGCCGCGTACCTCGCGTACTTCGCGCAGGGCCGGTTGTACGCCGACGCGGGGTTGCAGGTCGTGTTCATCCTGTTGAGCGTCCACGGGTGGGCCGCCTGGGCGCGCGGCGGAACGGCCGTCAAACCGGTCCGCCGGGTGCCGCTGGGCGAGGTGACCGTGCTGGCCGCCGCGTTCCCGGCCGTCTGGCTCGGCCTGACACTGGTGCTGACGGCCGTGGACGGCGCGGCCCCAATCCTCGACGCCTACGTGACGACCATGAGCCTCGCCGCCCAGTGGCTGCTCAACCGCCGGTACGTCGAATCGTGGCTGGCCTGGATCGCCGTCGATCAGGTGTCCGTGGCGCTCTTCTGGTCCCGGGACATGCACCTGACCGCCGGGCTGTACGCCGTCTTTTTGGCGATGTGCGTCGCCGGCCTGGTCGAGTGGCGGCGGCACCTGGCGAAGGGACCGGCATGACGACGCGGGGCCTGGTGATCGGCAAGTTCTACCCGCCGCACCGCGGGCACAAGCTCCTCATCGACGCCGCACTCGCCGGGGCCGACGAGGTCCACGTCGTCGTCTGCGACCGGCCCGGGGAGAACCCGCCGGCCGCACTTCGGGCCGCCTGGCTGCGCGAAATCCACCCGACGGCGCGGGTCCACGTCATCGACGACCGGTACGACGCCGACGACTCGGCGGTCTGGGCGGTCGCCTGCACGCGGTTGCTCGGCTTCGCCCCGGAGGTGGTGTTCACCTCGGAGGACTACGGCGAGCGGTTCGCGGCCTGCCTGGGCTGCCGGCACGTGCTGGTGGACCGGGCGCGGGTCGCCGTGCCGGTGTCGGGGACGGCCGTCCGCGCCGACCCGCTCGCCCACTGGGACTTTCTCGAACCCCCGGTCCGCGGCTTTTACGCCAAGCGCGTCGTGCTGGTCGGGGCCGAGTCCACCGGCAAGACGACCCTGGCGACCGCCCTGGCGGCGGCGTTCGACACCGTCTGGGTGGCGGAGTACGGCCGCGAGCACTGGGAGGCGAAGATCGCCCGCGGCGACCTGAACTTCTGGCGGCCGCACGAGTTCGCCGACATTGCCCGGGAACAGTGCGTGCGGGAGGACGCCGCCGCCCGCCGGTGCAATCGCGTGCTGGTCTGCGACACGGACGCCTTCGCCACCCGCGTCTGGTACAAGCGCTACCTGAACGCGTGGTCGCCGGAGGTGGACGCGATCGCGGCGGCGCACCGCCGGCCCGACCTGTACCTGCTGACCGACGTGGCCACGCCGTTCGAGCAAGACGGCACCCGCGACGGCGAACGCATCCGCGGCTGGATGCACCAGACGTTCGTCGAAGAACTGACCGCCGCCGCCCGCCCCTTCGTCGCCGTCACCGGCACCCGGGAAGAACGACTTGCCACCGCCGTCGCGGCCGTGCGCTCTTGTTAGAGCGGATTTCAGGGCGGTGTAGCGGGCTGACGCGGTGGCGGGACGCAGTTCCGCCGCAGGCGACTCTTGTTAGCCCGACGCGCTAGCGAGGGTCGATGGGTCGTAGACAATGAGGTGAGTCGTCGGCCGCGCGGTCATGGACAGCCGCGTTGCCCTCGACCGCTCGACCCTCGCTAGCGCGTCGCGCTAACAAGAGTCGCCTGCGGCGGAGCCAAAAACCTTGCCGACGCCGGTGGCGTTCGACCGGATCAACGCAACGCTACGATCACTCGAACTCTGCTCGAACAAGACGCCAGCTAGATCACGGTGCCGTTGGGGATGACGGCCCCGCGGGGGACGCACACGATGCCGTCGCGGATGTTGAACCGGTCCTCGGGGTCGTCGTACTCCGTGTGCCCGGCCGCGTTCACGATCCGCACGTTCGACCCGACCCGGCAGTCCTTGTCCAGGATCGCGTTCGTAATGACCGTGTTGTCGCCGACGTTCAACAGCGGGATGCCGTCGTTGATGTTCCGCTTCTGCTCGCCCTCGGGTTCGTACCGGTCGGACCCGATCATGACCGTGTCGGTCAGCGTGCAGTTGTTGCCGATGCGGCTGCGGACCCCGATCAGGCAGTGCTCTAGGGTCGTCCCGGTGCCGATCCGGCAGCCGTCGGCGACGACGCACCGGTTCAACGTCGCGCCGGTCATCTGCGACGCCGGGAGGTTGCGCATCCGCGTGAAGATCGCGCCGTCCGGCTGGTAGAAGTCGAACGGCGGGTTCGGGTCGCACAACGCCAGGCTGGCCTCGTGGTAGCTCTTGATCGTGCCCAGGTCTTCCCAGTACCCGTCGAACAGGTGGGCGTGAATCTTCCGCTTGCCGACGCTCCGGGGGAACACTTCCTTGCCGAAGTCGGTCGCCAGCGGCGGCTCGTTCAAGAGGTCGAACAGCACGTCCGTGTTGAACAGGTAGATGCCCATGTTGGCCAGGTAGTGCCGGCCCTGGGCGGGGATGCCGCGCTCGTTGATCCACTCGGCCGGCGTGAAGTACGGCTTCCGCTCGGCCTCCGTCTTCGGCTTCTCGATGAACGAACTGACCCGCCCCGAGTCGTCCATGCGCAGCAGGCCGAAGCCCGCCGTCTGGTCTTCGCGGACAGGAATCGCGGCGATCGTCACGTCGGCCTTCGACTCGCGGTGCGTCTTGATGAGGGCCTGGTAGTCCATGCGGTAGAGTTGGTCGCCGGACAGGATCAGGACCTCCTTGCAGCCCTCGTTCTTGATGTACAGCGAGTTCTGCCGGACGGCGTCGGCGGTCCCCTGGTACCAGTCGGACGCCTCGTAGGTCTGCATCGCGGCCAGGACTTCGACGAACGACGACCCGAACATGTCGAACTTGTACGTGTTGTTGATGTGCCGGTGCAGGCTCACACTCAGGAACTGCGTGAGGACGTAGATGCGGGTCAGGCCCGAGTTGATGCAGTTCGAGATGGGGATGTCGATGAGCCGGTACTTGCCCGCGACGGGGACGGCCGGCTTGGCCCGGAGTTTGGTCAGGGGGTACAGCCGCGAGCCGCGCCCGCCGCCCAGGATGAGCGACAGGACTTGACGATCTTTCGACATGGGCGGGCCTCGGGAGGGGATCATCGGCCGGGCAGCGTGGGAAGAGAAATCCTACCCGGACACCGGGCGAACGTTCAACCCGATTCCGGCAACCCGCGCGGCATCCTCGGCCTGCAGGCGGCGCAACCAGCGGTCCAGGGCGAACGTCCCCAGCGGCACGACCGACGCCACCGCCGCCGCGCCGACGAACCCCAGCGACCGCACGCCGCCGCCGAACCGCCGCCGGGCCGCGACCTCCAAGACCGCGACGACGTACAGCACGAACAGCCCGCCGTGCACTGACCCGACGACCTTGACCGGCGTCGGCAGGTCGAGCGCGTACTTCAACGGCATGGCGACGAGCAGCAGCACGAGAAACGACCACCCCTCGACGAACCCGATCAGGCGAAGGCGGGACAGCGGCGTGTCGAGTGGGTTCACGGCAAAAATCCTCAAGGCGAGCCAGGAGCGTGAGCGACTGGAGGTGCCTCGATCTCCAGTCGCTCACGCTCCTGGCTCGCAGGTTTAAGCGAACAAGCGCTCCGCGGCCGCGGCCGTGGCGTCGTAGTCGGCGACTCCGGCGTTCGCCCGGAAGGTGCGGTCGTTCCGCCACGCCGCGACCGTCGCCCGGAGGACCAAGTCGGCGAACACGGCCGTGACCACGAGCAGCTTGGCCAGCGAGTCCACCACCAACCGCCAGATGGACAAATCGAAGGCGTAGACGAACGACTTGGACTCGGCCAACGCCGCCTGCACGTCCTCGACGCTCACCTCGTCGTCCTCGCCCAGTTCGTCGATGCGAGTGGTCACCGCCTCGGCCCGCTCGAAGCCGACGACCCTCAGCCCGGCGACCTTGGCCGTCAGCACGAAGGCCAGGAGCAGACCGACGCCGAGGAGGGTCGTGACGAGCACGAGCCGCTTGACGCCGCCGATCTTGGCCGCCTCCGCCGCCCCGCGTTGGGACCGCACGAAGACGCGGCCGCGCAACGAGTACCAGATCGGTGCCCCCGCCCACAGCAAGACACCGAAGACCAGCAACGGGCTGCGGGCGGCGTGATTAGCGATCACCAGAATGACGGCCCAGAACAGCAGGAACGCCGGGGCCGCGCAGACCAACAGCCAGCCGGGCAGTTGCGCGGCGGGGAGGAGCGATTTGACCCGCAGGCAGCCGTTCACGGCCCCGGGGATGAGCGACATAACGGCCGGCAAGAGCAGCAAGTACCCGCCCCCGGAAAGCACGAACTCGACGGCGAGGTCTTGCACCGCCGCCAACTTCTCGGCCGCAGCCGGGTCGATCACGACGGTAACATTGCAGCCGTCGATGCCCTCACCGTCGGCGTCGTCGGCCGGCACGGCCTGAACCGCTTGCGGGGCCACGGTCGCCGGGGCCGGGGCCGCCTCGCCGACGTGGTAGATCGCGCCGACCGGCAGCAGGGCGTAAATGAACGGCAACAGAAAGGCTGCCGCCCACGCCGCCGCCAACAGGCCCGCCCCACGACTCGGCCGACGCCACGCCACCGCGCCGACGGCGCAGGCGACCGGCAGCGCGCCGGCCGTGCCCAGCCACGCCAACTCCAGGCCGACGCCGAGCCGCGTGAACTCGCCCAATCCTCCCCGAACGAGGTCGGCCACGGCCAGCGCGAACGCCAGCGTCGTCCAGACCAACGCGACGAGGAGCAGGCTGCGCCTCCAGGCCGCGTAGCGTTGAACCGTGGGGTCGCTCACACCGGCGGCCGTCAGGGCGCTCGCCTCCGCGGCCGACGGCACCACCCGATTGAGGTTCCAGCCGAACGCCCGCGCGACGTGGGTAAGCGGTGAGGGCATGGCGGCGTCCGATCGGAGGAGTGCAGAGTGCAGAGTGCAGATTTTAAGACGAGTAAGCAGACGCCAGTGGGGATTCCGTTGATTTCACTCTGCACTCCGCACTCCGCACTCCGCACTCCTCCCGTCGCACTCGCGGATTTCCCGACACCCGTGTCGGCATTCCGCGCCCGGGCGTCCGAATTTCCGCCCCCGGCGTCCGGTGTGACCTACGGTTGTGCGCCCTGCGTACCCTTCGCCACGTCCTCGTTTCTGCGGTGGTCCCATGAATTGGTTGCGCGAACCGGATACGGAGCCACTGCCCGGGTACGTCCTCGTGGCCCCGCTCGGCACCGGCGGGTTCGGCGAGGTCTGGAAGTGCGTCGCGCCGGGGGGCATTCACAAGGCGATCAAATTCGTCTACGGGAACATGAACTCCCTCGACGCCGACTCGGCCAAGGCGACGCAGGAGTTCAAGGCGATGGACCGCGTCAAGGCGGTCCGGCACCCGTTCGTCCTGTCGATGGAGCGCATCGACGTGGTCAGCGGCGAGCTGCTGATCGTCATGGAACTGGCCGACAAGAGCCTGCACGACCTGCTCCAGGAGAGCCAGGCCCGCGGCCAGGCCGGGCTGCCCCGCGAGCAACTGCTCGGCTACCTGACCGACTCGGCCGAGGGCCTCGACCACCTCATCGAGAAGCACAACCTCCAGCACCTGGACGTGAAGCCGAAGAACCTGTTCCTCATCGGCGAGCGGGTCAAGGTCGCCGACTTCGGCCTGGTCAAGCACCTCGAACGCCAGAGTTCGTCCGGGCTGATGGGCGGCATCACGCCGGTGTACGCCGCCCCGGAGACCTTCACCAACAAGATCTCGAAGCACTCCGACCAGTACAGCCTGGCGGTCGTGTACGTCGAGCTGCTCACCGGCCGGCGGCCGTTCAACGGCAAGAACATCCGCCAACTCGCCATGCAGCACATGACCGAGGCCCCCGACCTGACGATGCTGCCCGAAGGGGACCGGCCGGCGGTGGCGCGGGCGCTCTCGAAGAACCCGGACGAGCGGTTCCCGTCGTGCGTCGCGTTCGTCCGCGCGCTGGGCGGGGCGACCCTGCGGGCGGACGTGCAGTCCGGGGCCACGCCGACGACGATCACGGCGACCCGGGCCGGCCGGCCGGCCACGATGCCGGACACGGAAGGTTCCACGGGCACGACCAGCGTTCCGGTGCCGAAGTTGCAGCGGAAGACGCCCCTGTCCATCCCCGCCGGCCTGTTCGACCGCCTCCCGGAGGTGCCGGCCCACCTGCACCAGACGATGTCGCTGTCGGTCAGCTTCCGGCCCGAAGAAGGGGTCCTGCGGCCGGCCATCTTGATCGGCATCGGCAGCTTCGGCCGGCGGGCGCTGACGCAGATCCGCGGCCGCCTGCTCGACCGCGTCGGCGAGCCGGCCCAGGTGCCGTGCTTCCGCTTCCTGTACGTCGATACCGACCCCGAGGACGCCCGCAAGCCGAACGCCGGCGGGGACGGCGCGCTCCTCCCCGAGCACGCCTTCCACGCCCCGTTGCAGCAGGTCACCGGGTACCGCCGGCGGCAACTCGACCAGTTGCTCGAGTGGCTGCCCCGGGAGAAGCTGTACGCCATCCCGCGGAGCCTGCGGGTGGACGGGTCGCGGGCCCTCGGCCGGCTCGCCTTCGCCGACCACTACCTGCGGTTCGTCACGCGGTTGCGCCAGGAAATCCAGGTCGCCACGCACCCCGAGGCGGTCAGCCAGTCGGCCGACCAGACCGGGCTGACGGTCCGCACCAAGGTGCCGAGCGTGTACGTGTTCGCCAGCGCGTCGGGCGGAACGTCGGGGATGCTCCTGGACGTCGGCCACGCCGTCCGCCGGACGCTGGAGCGGTTCAACATCCCGGACGCGACGGTCACCGCGTTCGTGTTCACCGGTGCCCCCGAGGACGCCTCGTCCCCGCCGGAGGAGTTGGCCAACGTGTTCGCCACGCTGACCGAGTTGAACCACTTCGCCGACCCCGAGGTGAAGTTCTCGGCCCAGTACGGCGGGCCCGAGGGCCAGACCGTCGAGGCCAGCGGGCTGCCGTTCCACGCGACGTACCTGCTGCCGATGGAGGCGCGGACGACGGAGGCCTTCCGGGACTGCGTGGCGCACCTGGCCGGGTACGTGACGCACGACCTGACGACGCCGCTGGGCACGGGCCTGGAAAAAATTCGCCGCGCCCGCCCGGCCGTCGGCCGGACGCCGTTCCGCGGGTTCGGCACGTTCGGCGTCTGGTACCCGCGCGGCCTGCTCATGCGGTCCGCGTCCCGGCAGTTGTGCGCCCGGATGCTCCGCACGTGGTCCGCGTTCGGCCGCGTCGAGTTGCCGTCCGAGGCCGCCCGCGTGCTCACGGTCATCCTCGACGACAGCCGGCTGACGCCGGACGAAGTGCAGCGGTTCATCGCCGCCGAATCGACCTCCGGGACCGACGGCAACCCGGCCGAGGCGACGCGGGTGTGGCGGAACAACCTGGGCGGGTACGCCGAGAACGCGGCCCGCCGGATCGACCCGCAGAGCTGGGCCATCGCCGCCTGGGACCAGTGCCGCGACCTCGTCGGTTTGGACCCGACGACGGAGGCCGACAGCACCTTCCGCCGCGGCCGCCTGAGCCGGTCGCTGGACGTCGGCCTGAAGCGGGCCGTCGAGGCGTGGCAGAACGAGTTGACCGACCTGATCCACCCGCTCCAGGAGATCGGCGGGGCGCGGCTGGCCGTCGCCGAGCAGGTCGTCGGCCAGGTCGTGGCCGCGTGCGCCGCCGCCGCCGCCGCGATGGAGACGCAACTGCGGACGACCGACGAGTCCCGGGTGAAGCTCCGCAACGCCGTCACCGGTGCCCTGGAAAGTTGCCAGGGGCTGGACGAGGGGGCGGCCTTCAACCTGTTCGGCAACCGGGCCGCGCGGGCGCTCCGGGCCGTCGCCGACCGCATCAAGGCGTTCGCCGACTTGCGCCTGAAAGAAGACCTGGCCCAGGCGGCGCACCAGTTCTACCGCCGCCTGCAACTGACGTTCGAGGACCGCCTGAGCGACTTGACCCTGACCCGCGCCCGGCTGACCGAACTCGCCGGGGCGATGGAGGCGACCGCCGGCCTGACGCCGAACGGCAACTTCACCCCCCCGGCCGCCGGCGCGTTCGTCCACCAGGACACCGAGGAACTGTTGCAGACGACGCTCCAGGAGTCGAACACGATGCGGGTGGTCCTGCCGCACGGCGCGGACCACCTCGACCTGTCGGCCGCGGAGATGCTCGGGGTGATCGCGCCGAACGACCAGGCCCGGCTCGAACTGATCCTGACCCGGCTGGTCATCGAGCCGCGCGGCGGCCTGGCCGGCCTGGCCCGGAACTCGTCCGACCTGGTCGTCGCCCTGGCCGCCCCGATGATCGAGCAGGCGACGGCCTTCTTGACCAATCTGATGCCCGGCGAAGACGTGACGGCGGTCGAACTCTCGGCCGCCGGGAACGGCCCGGGCGAACTGTCCCGGCGGATCGCCAGCTACGTCCGCGCCGCCGCCCCGCTGGCCATCGGCCCGGCGTCCGAGGAGAAGACGTTCGTCATGGTCCCCGACACCGACGCCGGCCAGACGTACTCGGCCGAAGTCCGGGCGTCGGTCAAGAACGTGACGACGGTCCCGGTCCGCGGCACGGACACCGACCTGCTGTTCGTCCGCGAGCAGGGGTGCCTGCGCACGGCCGACCTGTTCCGCCTGCTCGAACCGTGCTGGGAGGCGTACACCGAGGCCGCCGAGAGCGTCGAAGCCAACCCCCACTCCCGGTTCGACGTGACCACCTGGCTGCCGCTCGTCGAGTGACGCGAATCAGTCCACCTGCTCGAACTGACCGATGTCGTCCACGTGGAGGCAGAAGTAGGTGCCCGTCTGGTTCAGCCCGGTGAAGACTTCGCCCGTCACGGGGCCGGTCACCCGGACGCGCTTGCCGCGGAAGTGCCGGTCGAGGTCGTGAACGCCGACCCGCTTGAGTTGGGCCTGGGCCTTCTCGGACAGGACGACGACGAACTGGTTCTGCTTGTCGTCCCGGGTCGCCCGGTAGTCCAGGGCGACCGCCTTGCCGGCGTAGGTGCCCACGGCGAGCACCTGCAATTCGACCGCGACCGTGGCTCCGTTCGTCGCCCGCATGGCCGCTTCCGGCCCGAGCGGACGTTCGGCGGTCGGGGGAACGGGTTCGCCCATTGCGGCGATCAGGGGGATCATCCACAACACAGTCAACATGGCTCATTCTCCGCGTGGGAATCGGCAACCGTGACGGCCGAAGTGCCGTCAATGATGGTGTGTCGATCCGCCCGCCGGTTTGTCGCGGAAAATGGCTAAAGCGGCTTCCAAGTTTGTGTCGCGGGACACCTGCGGTGGCGGGCCAGGTTTTCGGCTCCGCCGCAGGCGGCTCATGTTAGCCCGACGCGCTAGCGAGGGTCGAGCGGTCGAGGGCGACGCGGCCGTCGTCGGCCGTGCGGTCATCGACGGCCAACCTTGCCCTCGACCGCTCGACCCTCGCTAGCGCGTCGGGCTAACATGAGTCGCCTGCGGCGGAGCCGAAAACCTGGCCGAAGCCCGTGGCGTTTGACGGGATCAATGAGACGTGCCGAGCACTCAAAGTCCTGTTGAACGCAAGACGCCGGCGGCAATTCTCCGCTTACGGTAGCGGCAGGTCTTTCAGCGTGAACTCGATCGATTTGTGCTGGACGGCCCACTCGACGAGGTGCAACTTGGCGATCTTGGGTGGCTTCTGGCCGCCCGCCGGCCGGACGAACTGGAGCGTCAGCCGCACGATGTCCGGTTCGACGTTCCGGATCGGGATGCCGGTGAGGCGGAGCACCCGGCCGTCGGCGTCGAAGGCCTCGAACCGCTGCTGGACGCTGCTGGTCCAGGTGTAGTCGTCGCCGTCGGACTGCTTGCGGCGGACCGTGACGCTGACGGTCGCGGCGTTGTTCTGCACGCCGGTCGGGCCGACTTCCAGGAGGTGCGTGCGGCCGGTGAACTTCTGCCCCTGACTCTTGGTCACGTCCGCGACGACGATCTCGGGCCGCGCCTCGGCGAGCACGGCGACCGACAACTTGACGTGGCACTCCTTAATCGATTCCGCCCGGCGGGCGGTGCGGATCAAGGTGAACGAAGCGCCGCTGGTGTGGGACCGGAAGGCCGGCACCGGTAGGTCCGAGACGGTGGCGACGGGCGGCACCTCGTCCCCAGGGGCGGCGTCTTCTCCGCGCAGTAGGGAGTTCTTCAACTCGTCGGTCGCGCGGACGACGTTCGGTTGGCCGAGCGCGCACAGGCACGCCTTCGGCTCGCCCTGAACCGCGACCGTCACGTTGACGTAGTCCGGCTCGCGCTGCAGCGGGTTCCGCCGGGAGAAGCCGCCGAGGACGGCGTTGCGGCTCGACCCGATGTTCGTGGCCACGATGCGGAACGGGCCGGCGTAGGCGACGTGCGGGTGGACCTGGTCGCCGTCGAAGATTTGCACCGTGCCGTCGGGGTCCTCGACGGCCGAGTTGAGTTGCAGCACGTCGCACAGTTGATCGACGGCCTGGAGGAACGGCGTCCCGGCCCAGTCGAACGTGACGAGCGGCTTGTCGAGGGTGGCGTCGAGGCGGAACTTGTACCCGGTCTGCCGGGCGAGTTCGGCGAACACCTCCTTGGCCGGCTTCCGCTCGACCTTCAAGGTGACGCGGCGGGCCTCGCCGAGGCGGTTCGATTCGAGGCGTTCGAGGACGACGTGCAGCCGGCGGGCCGCCTCCGGGTCAACGACCTTGGCGACCGCCGCCTTCAAGTCGGGGATCGCCGCCTCCCCGGCCTTCAACAGCGCCGCCCCGGCCCGCTCCCGCGTCTGGTAATCGTCCGCGGCGAGTTGCGCCACGAGCGCCGGGTAGTCCGGGGCCGGAGGCTGAGCGCCCGCCGCTCCGGCGAGTAGACCGGCGAAGATGAGGGAGGAAAGGCCGCGGATACGAAGCATGTCGCCCCCGGTCGTGGTGTGCCGTTGTCGGGTGATTTTAGCAACAATCGCCGCCGCGGGTGTGACGCAAGTTACGGGAGCGGTAAGTCCTTGAAGGCGAACTCGACCGTCTGGTACTTCACCGCCCACTCGACGAAGTGCAGTCTCACGGTTCTCGGCCGACCGCCGCCGACGCGGGAGAGGAACAACGTATACGACATTGACCTCCCGTCGGAGGATGCGTCACCGCAGTCCGCCTTCAACTGCCGTCCGTCTTCGTCGAAGGCTTCGAAGCGGTCCGGGAGCGTCGATTTCCAGGACTCGTATCCCGGGTCTTTGTCCGTGAGGGCGAGCCGGTTGGTGACGACGACCTCCGCCCTGACATCGTCCTTTCCGCGGTAGGTGTCGCCGATTTTCAGCCAGTGCGTGCGGCCGGTGAACTTCTCGCCTTGGCTCTTGGCGACATCCGCGACGACGATTTCGGGTCGCCGCGCCGTCACGCAACCGACCAGGACTCGGACCCGGCACGACTTCACCGATTCTGCGAGGCGCGACGCCCGGTTCAAAGTGAACTCGACTCGTTCATCGTGGTTGAAGTCCCAGGGTACCGGCAGGCCGAGCGACTCGGCGTCCGGCTTGGAAAGCAGAAGGGAGTTGCCGAACTCGTCCTCCGCGGCAAGTACCACGGGCTGGCCCACGGCACAGATCGGCAGGCGTGGCTCGGACTGCACCGAGAACACGACGGTGAGAACCCCAGGCGGCGGTAGCCCGACTCCCCGACGCGGCACGACCGACAGCCGGACTTCCCGCTTCAAGGCGATCGTATCCGCGCAGATTCGGAAGGGACCGCGGTACGTCACATGGGGGTCGTGAGGGTCGTCAGCGTCACCGCCGTAGACGACGACCAAGTGCGTGGCCTTGTCGATCCGCCAGTTGAGCCTTAGCGCGCCGCAGAGTTGGTCGAGGGCTTGCAGGAACGGCGTGCCCCGCCAGTCGAAGGTGACGAGGGCAGTGCGGGGAGCGTTCTCGAAAGTGAACACGCAGCCGGCCAGCCGGGCAAGTTCGTCGAAAACTTCCTTGGCCGGTTTCCGCTCGCACTTCAGCGAGATCCGCGTCGGCTCCGAGAAACTGGCCGACTCCAACCGCTCGACGAGGACTTCGAGCCGGCGGGTCGCCTCGGGGTCGGTGGACTTCGATAACGCCAGCTTCAGGTGCGGCACGGACTGTTGACCCAGGGCGAGCAAGTCGGCTCCGGCACGCTCCCGCTCGCGGTAGTCGTCCGCCCCGAGCTTGGCGACGAGGGCGGGGATGTCCGTCGCGCTCGCAACTGCCGCTACGGCGAGCGCGCTGACAACGGCCACGGCAGCCAGGCGGAGGGCAGGGGCAGTCATGGCGGCTCCGGTCACGCACGGATTCCCAAGGTGCCGGATGCGTGAGCGCCCGGAGTTCTTCGCGTCAAGGACTCCGGGCGCTCACGCTTCCGGCTCGCCAGTAGTTGCTATTCCGGCCCGCGGGTGCGGTACGGCTTGCCGCCCTGGTACAGGGTCACGCGGCTGTCGTAGTCGGCGGCGTTCTCGGGGGCCGACAGGTCGCGGGCCTTCTGCTGCCAGCGGACCGCGCCGTCGAAGTCGCCGATCTCCGCACAGGCCGCGGCGAGGGTGTCCAGGAAGCCCGGCTCCTGCCACTCGCTGAGTTCGCACGCCCGCGTCGCGCACTCCTTCGCCTGCCGGCCGTTCCGCACGTCCGGGTCGGGGGCGGTCGCCCAGATCCAGCCGAGCTGGTTGAACGTCGAGGCGCTGCGGGGGTCGCGCTTCAGGGCGTCGAGGTGGTCCTGGACGGCCCGGCCGTACTCGGCCTGCTGGTAGTAGACGGCCGCCCGCAGGTTGTACGTGCCCGGGGTGTCCGGGTTCTGGCGGATGGCGGCGGTGTAGTCGGCGAGCGCCCCGGGGTAGTCCTTCTCCCGGCGGCGGGCCATGCCGCGCAGGCTCAGCGCCCGCGAGTTGGTCGGGGCGAGTTCGAGCACGGCGTCGCAGTCGGCCAGGGCCTCGGCCGTGCGGCCGCGGTCGTACCGGACGGTCGCCCGGGCCAGGTGGGCGATGGCGGCGGCCGGGTTCAGGCGGATCGCCTCGGTCAGGTCGGCCTCGGCGGCCTCGGCGTCGGCCAGTTCGCGGTGGGCCAGGCCCCGCGCCTGGAACGCCCCGGCGTGCTCCGGGTTCAGCCGCAGCGCGGCGTTGGCGTCGGCGATGCAGGCGTTGTAGTTCTCGCAGTCGAGCATGAGTTCGGCGCGGCTCAGGAAGTAGTTGGCCGCGTGGTCGGGGTCGCCCTCGATGGCCCGGGCGTAGTCGGCGACCGCCGCGTCCGTGTCCCCCTGGGCGGCGTAGCAGTTGCCGCGCAGGCCGAAGATCGCCTTCCAGCCGTCGTCGAGTTTCAGCACGCGGTCGCAGTCGGCGATCGCGGCTTCGTAGGCCCGCTGGCGGAAGAGGAGTTCGGCGCGCTCGGCGTACTGCGCCGGGTCGTCGCTCTTGAACTTGATGGCCCGGTCGAGGTCGTTCAGCGCGTCGGTCCGCTGTTCCAGGCCCAGGTAGGCGCGGGCGCGGGCGCGGTACCCGGCGGCCACGTCCGGGCGGAGGGCGATGGCGCGGGTGAAGCACTCGACCGCCTCGCGGAAGTCCCGGGCGTTGAGCTTGTCCTGGCCGCGCTCGAAAATCGACTGCGCGTCGGCGGTGGTCCGGGGCTGGGGCATGGTCGTCCGTCCGGGGCTTAGGGCGGTGGCGTCCGCCCGCGACGGCATTCTAGCACGCCCCGGGCGGGAAGACAGGCGCGCAGTGCGTATACTGCCCGCTCTCCCCTCTCCCCCCACTGTGTCCCGGGACGTGTCCGATGGCGAAGTTTCCCGCGGCCCTCGTCGGGTTCCTCCTGGCCGCCCCCCTGTTCGCGGCCCGCGCCGACGGCCCGACGGACAACGTCGCCGAGAACGTGCGGCCGATCCCGCCCAAGGGGGCCGTCGTCCCCGCCGCCGACCGCGAGGCGTTGGCCGCCGGCCTCGACGAGTTGATCGCGACGAT
>JANYHV010000006.1 GCA_025362195.1 Fimbriiglobus sp.
TCTTGGACGGCGAAAAACTCCGGGCGCTGACGCAAAACTCCGGGCGCTGACGCAAAACTCCGGGCGCTGACGCAAAACTCCGGGCGCTGACGCAAAACTCCGGGCGCTGACGCAAAACTCCGGGCGCTGACGCAAAACTCCGGGCGCTGACGCTTCCGGCTCGCCGGTCAATTTAATCGTCGCCGGATTCGAGGACGGCCATGAACGCCTCCTGGGGCACTTCGACCTGGCCGATCTGCTTCATCCGCTTCTTGCCCTCGGCCTGCTTCGACCACAACTTCTTCTTGCGGCTGATGTCGCCGCCGTAGCACTTCGCCGTGACGTTCTTCTTGAGCGCCGCGATGTTCTCCCGGGCGATGATCTTGCCGCCGATGGCCGCCTGCAGGGTCACCTCGAACAGGTGCCGGTCGATCTCCTCGCGGAGCTTCGACAGGACCTTGCGGCCGCGGCGGTCGGCCGTCGAGCGGTGAAGGATGATCGACAGGGCGTCAACTTTGTTGCCGTGGACCAGGATGTCCATCTTGACCAGGTCGGCCTCGCGGAAGCCGAGCAGGTCGTAGTCCATCGTGCCGTACCCGTGGGTCACGCTCTTGAGCTTGTCGTACAGGTCGTAGATGACCTCCGCCAGCGGCATCTCGAAGACCAAGATGACCCGCAGTTGGCTGAGGTGTTCGAGCCGCACGAAGGTCCCGCGGCGCTCGGTACACATGCCCATGAGCGCGCCGATGTTGCCGGCCGGGATGAGGAAGCTGATGCGGACGATCGGCTCGCGGAACTCCTTGATCGACCCGCCGTCGGGCACGTCCTGGGGGCCGTGGATGACGACGGTGCTGCCGTCGTTCTTGGTCACTTCGAAGGTCACGTTCGGGGCGGTCTGGACGAGGTTCAGGTCGCTGTCGCGTTCGAGCCGCTGCTGGATGATCTCGCGGTGCAACATCCCCAAAAAGCCGCAGCGGAAGCCGAAGCCGAGGCCGTCGGACACTTCGGGCGTGAACGTGAAGCTGGAATCGTTCAGCTTGAGCTTGCCGAGGGCCTCGCGGAGGTCCTCGAACTCGCTGTTGTTCACCGGGTACAGGCCCGAGAACACCATCGGCTTCGGCTCCTTGTACCCGGTCATCGGCTCGGCCGTCGGGCGGAACGGGTCGGTCACCGTGTCCCCGATGCCGACGCTCTCGATGGTGCGGATGTTGGCCGTGAAGTACCCGACCTGGCCGGCCGACAGTTCGTCGCACTTGGTCATGCCGGGGCGGAACTGGCCCATGTCGGTCAGCACGTACTCGCGGCCGCCGCGCATGAACTTGATCCGCTGGCCCATCTTCAGGTGGCCGTCGATCATGCGGATGTAGACGACGACCCCTTTGTACACGTCGAAGTGCGAGTTGTAGATCAGCGCTTTGAGCGGGGCGTCCGGGTCGCCGGCCGGCGGCGGCACACGCTCGACGACGGCGGCGAGCAGCTCTTCGATGCCGAGGCCGGCCTTGGCGCTGACCTTCATGACCTCGTCGGGGTTGGTGAAGACGGCCTGCTCCATCTCGGCGATGACGAACTCCGGCCGGGCGTGCGGCAGGTCGATCTTGTTCAGCGTCGGCAGCAGCTTCAGCCCGGCCTCCATCGCCAGGAAGGCGTTGGCGACGGTCTGGGCCTGCACTCCCTGGAACGCGTCCACGAGCAGCACGGCCCCCTCGCACGCCGCCAGGCTGCGGGAGACTTCGTAGTTGAAATCGACGTGTCCGGGGGTGTCGATCAGGTTCAACTCGTACGTCTGGCCGTTCAGCGTGTGGTAAATCGTGACCGGGTGCATGCGGATAGTGATGCCGCGCTCGCGCTCCAGATCCATGCTGTCGAGGGTCTGGGCGCGGATGTCCCGCTCGGAAATGGTGCCGGTCTTGAGCAGGAACTGGTCGGCGAGCGTACTCTTGCCGTGGTCGATGTGGGCGATGATGCAAAAGTTGCGGATGTTCGACGGGGGCGTCGGCATGGGGGTCGGCGCTCGATAGGGGAGTAAGCTCGCGGGGCCAGGCTCGGTAGTCAGGAGTATCCTAGCACTGCGACCGGATCAAGAATAGGTGACGCGCCGCCGTTAACCGCGTTCCCGCCGCCCGGAACAACTCGCCCCGCCTTTGGAGCACCGATGACCCGACGCCTCCTCGCCGGCCTCGCGCTGGCCGCCGCCCTGCCCGGCTGCACGCCCACCACCAGCGTGAGCGCTCCCCCGCCGGCCACCGCCCCGGCCCCGGCCGAAGCCGTGACGCTGCGGGAAGTGACCGTCGAGGGCTTTCAAAAGGCACTCGCGGAACAGAAGGGCAAGGTCGTGCTCATCGACGTCTGGTTCCTCGGTTGCGCCCCGTGCGTCAAGAAGTTCCCGAACTTCGTCGCCCTGCACGCCAAGTACGCCGGCGAGGGCGTGACCGGGATCAGCCTCGACATTATGGCGAGTGAAGTGCCGAAGAAGGATCGTGTATTGGACTTCCTGGTGAAGCAGAACGCGGCCTTCCCGAACTTCATTTTGAACGACACCGAGGCGGCCATCGACGCCTGGATGGACCGCTACCAGGCGATCCCGACCCCGGCGACGGTCGTGTACAACCGCAAGGGCGAGTACGTCAAGACGCTGACCGAGGCGACCCCGGAGCAGATCGAAGCGGCGGTCAAGGAGCAACTCGCGGCGAAGTGACTGCGCCGCGGATTCTCTTCCCACCCGGCCGGCGGCGCGTATCATGTGAGTGTTGGGCTACGCATCACGGACCTCGGGGGCGATCTGGTATCGACCGGGCAACGCGATGGGTCGCGCGGCGTGTCGAGGTTGATCGGCTGGCCTCGTAAAAAGCCAATCAAAATATCAACTGCTGAAACGCATGTTGCCTTGGCTGCGTAGAGATACCAGCCCCATCCCGTGCCCTTAGCCTGAGAGGGCCACGGTTTGGACGCCAAATCAGGATCGCGAGTGTCTGAGGGAAAGGGCAACCCGACCCGGTTCGACGGCC
>JANYHV010000066.1 GCA_025362195.1 Fimbriiglobus sp.
GTCGACGACCTTGCGGGCGGCCTCGGCGTTCGCCCCGAACACGGCCGCGAACCGGTCGGACTCCTGCCCACGGTTAGCCCACACCATCGAGGACGGGACGGCCCGGTCCTCCAGGGCCTCGACGCAGGGCTTAAACCCGGCCGACCGGGTGCTGCCGACTCGAAGCCAGTTGGACCGTGACATGATTCGTTTCCAATTCGAAGGCGCGGGATTGTGGCCGCTGGGTTTAAGAATCGTCATGACGAAGTGTAAGCACTGCTTGCGAATAGTTTTGATGGTATTTAACTAACCGGCAGGCGGAAAGTGAGTCGGCGAAAATGGCGACGGGGGCCGCGGTCATGAAGTAGGTCGGGCCGGGAGTGCCGCCGTGCGGGTTCCTTGCGGCGGGGTGAGGCTACTTCGGGGTGCGGGCGTGGCGAGCGGGTTCGCCCTCCCCTTACGCGACGACGCGGTTGCGGCCGGCGTGCTTGGCGGCGTAGAGTTGCTCGTCGGCGGCGCGGAGGATTTCGGCCGGGGCCAGGGGCTTCTCGCCCTGCGTCGTGGCGACGCCCACGCTCACCGTCGCGGCAACTGCTTTGCCGTCGAACACGAACGGCCGGGAGGCGACCGTCTTGCGGATCGTCTCGGCCACCTCGATCGCGGCGTCCCGCTGCGTCTCGACCAGGACCAGGCAGAACTCTTCCCCGCCGTACCGGGCGAACAGGTCTTCCCGGCGGACGCTGTGGCGGATCCGCTCGCTCAACTCGCGGAGGACGAAGTCACCGCACAGGTGGCCGTGCTCGTCGTTCACCTGCTTGAACCGGTCGAGGTCGATCATGAGTACCGACAGCGGGCGGAAGTGCCGGACCGAGCGGGCCAACTCGCGCTCCAGGAAGTCGAGCAAGTACCGCTGGTTGTGAATCTGCGTCAGGCCGTCCATGATCGTCAGCCGGTAAATCTCCTCGTGGTACTCGCTCTCGATGTTGCCCCCGGTCAGGAACCGGTAGATGCAGTTGCCGACGCGGAGGTAGTCGCCGTCCCGCAGGGGGCACTGGGCGGCGGCCGGAGCGTCGTTCAGGTAGGTGCCGTTGGTGCTGCCCATGTCCGTGACGCCGAACCCGGTCGGCGTCGGGTCGATGCGGGCGTGCCGGCGGGACACGGAACTTTCGGACGTGCGCAGGTCGCAGTCTTCGCCGCGGCCGATGACCCACGGCTCTTTCCCGAGGGCGTACCGCTTGCCCATCGCCGGGCCGCGCGGGTAGATGTGGACGAGGCACGCCTCCAGGTGCCCGCCCGTGAGCATCGGCATCGGGGACGTGACCCAGGTCTCGGTGAATTTCTCGGTCATGGCGTCGGGCACGGGCGTCGGGAAGGCGAAGGGGGTCGCGTGAAACATAGGTGCGGATTAGAAGGGAGTCGGTAACATTCCGCGATTTCGCACGGTCGCACGGTCCTCGATTCGCGCCCGGGGTTCAAAGCTCACGGCCGGGGCGAGAGGTCGGACGCGGCCGGGGCGACGATCCGCGCCTTCGGCTTCATCAGATCGACGGTGATCGGCTCCCGCGTGACGACCTCGCTGCGGTTGCCGGCCCGGTCGGTCGCGGTCATGCGCAAGTAGACCCGGTGCGTCGGCATCCCGGCCGGCAACGACCACAGGTACTGCCCGGTGTTCGGCAGCCGCGCGACCCCGGCCCCCGCGCCGGCCTGGGCCACGTCCGGGGTGGCGACCGACTTCCACGGCCCGGTCGGCGTCTCGCCCCACTCGATCGTGATCGGGGCGGTGCCGAAGTTCGCGTCCCGGGCGACCCAATTCAGCGCGACCGCGTTCGGCTGGTTCGGGGCGACGCCGTGCGGGTAAATCAGGACGAGCGGCGCGGCCGTATCGACCACCACGCGGTGGTCGGGCGGGGTGCCGGCCGTCGGTGCGTCGTCCGCAATGCCGACGCCGCTGACGGGCACGAGCTTCAACCCGTACTCGCCGTCCTTGTTCGTGTCGTAGCCGCGGCCGAGTTTCACCTTCAGCGGCCGTTCTTTGCCGGGGTGCGAACTCCACTTCGCCCACGTCTGGCCCTGGTCCCGCGTGACGTACAGATCGACGCGGCTCAACCCGGACGGGCCGTTGTTCTCGATCTCGTACTGCATGTCGAAGTCCGTCCCGCGCAGGTACTGCGGCGGGTTGACCGGCGCGGCGACCGGTGCAGCCGGCGGGAAGTTGCCCGCGCCGCCGGTGGTGGCCAGCGGGGCGACGGTCGGCAACCCCGCTTCGCCGACCGGTGTCGTCATCAACGGCAACGGCGACGCGACCGGGGCTTGAACCGGGACGGGCGTCGGCGGCACGGGGGCGAGCGCCGGCACCGGGCCGGCGGGCACCACGACCGTCGGCGTGCCGGACGGCACGACGACGGGCACTGCGGCCGGCGCGGGCAGGGTACTCGGGATGACCGGCGCAGGCGACTCCCCGGCCGGCGTGTACGACGCGGTGACCACGCCGGCCGGCAGTTCCCGGGCCACGTCGGCCTTGTTCTCGGCGTAATCGGTGGCGATCACCCGGACGATGACCGGGCCGGCGACGGCCGGCTTGAACTTCGCCGACCGCTTGTTGACGGCGCTCGGCGGCACCGGCGTCCACTCGTTCAGCAGGTTCGCCGACGCCTTGTACAGCACCTGCGTCGCGGCCTCGTTCAGGTACTTCTCGTCGATGGTCCAGTCGAGCAGCACGTCGTCCCCCTGGCGGGCCGCGTTGACGATCTTGACGACCGGCGGGGTGCTGTCGATGAGCATCTTGTACTGGGGGACGACGAGTGCCGGGTCGCGCGGGTCGCGGGTGCCGTCCTTGAAGTTGACGACGATGTTGACGTAGTACAGGCCGTCGTCCTTGGCCATCAGGTTGAGGTGGTCCTTGTCCGGCCGGACCGTGTCGGCGGTCGTCCACGTCTGCCCTTCGTCCCGGGAGTAGATCAGCTCGACGTGCGAAATCAGCTTCCGCTCCGCCTCCGTGTACTCGATGTCGAGCTTCTGCGTCCGGGACTTGGTCGGGTGAACGTCCCGGACCGCGCCGAGGGTGATCCCGGCCGGCTCAGCGTCTTTCGCGGCGGGGGCCTGGCCCAGCCCCACGGCGAGGCCGAGAACGGCCCAGGCTGTCAGGTTCATCGTCGCGCCCTCCCCGTGTCGCCCGGTTCAAATCGTATCGGAGGTATCGGTCGCACGCCGGGCGAAGTTGAGCCGAGTTCGCCCGCCCCGGAGTTTCGCTCAAGTCCTACAACACCCCCTCACACCGAAGCCACCCCCGGGACCGCGCGATGACGGCCGACGACCTGCGCTTGTTGCTCGAAACCCTGCACGCCGGCGGCGCGACGGTGGACGCCACCCTGGACGCGATCCGCGCGCGCTCGACGGGGGAACTGCCCTACGCGACGATCGACCTGGACCGCGCCGCGCGGTGCGGCTTCCCGGAAGTCGTCCTCGCCGAGGGGAAGACGCCCGAGTGGGCCGCCGGGGCGTTGCACCGACTCGCCGACGCGGGCCAGGACGCCTTCGCCACGCGCGTCAGCCCGGTCCAGGCCGAGCACCTGAAGCGCGCCATGCCGGCCGGGGAACACGACCCGCTCGCGCGGACCTTCTGGCTGCCGTCGGCGACCTGGACGGCGAAAAATCTGGGGAGGGTGGTGATCGTTACGGCGGGGACGGGAGACTTGCCGGTCGCGCAGGAAGCGCTCGTCACGGCCCGGGTGATGGGCGCGAAGGTCGAAATGATCGTCGATGTCGGGGTCGCCGGCATTCACCGGCTGCTCGCCCACCGGGACCGGCTCACCGCCGCGGACGTGGTCGTCGCCGTGGCGGGGATGGACGGGGCGCTGCCGAGCGTCGTCGGCGGGCTGATCGACGCGCCGGTGATCGCCGTCCCGACGAGCGTCGGGTACGGCGCGGCCTTCGGCGGCGTCGCGGCGTTATTGACCATGCTCAACAGTTGTTCGGCGGGCGTCTGCGTCGTCAACATCGACGCCGGGTTCAAGGCCGGGTACGTCGCCGCCCGCATCGTCCGCCGGCTGCACGACGCGCGGTCAATTCCCGCCGGGTGAACTCGGCGTGCCGATCTTGATCGGGGCCGGCGGCACCGGCGGCGTCGGCTCCGGCGGCGCGGCCGGGGTCGCCAGGACCGTCGGCACGACGAAGCCGCCGTTCGTGCCCGCCGTGCGTTCGACGGGAGCCGGCCCGCCAAGGGGGTTGGCCGTGTAGACGCCGTTCACGGGGATCGGCGACATCTGAGCGACGTTCGGCGGCACGCGGACCGGGGCCGCCGGCAGACTCCCGGTCGAGGTCGGGTCGCCGGTCAGCGACCGGCCCGAGTTGAGCGTCACGCCGGGGCCGGTCATCGTCGGACCCGCGTCCGGGGCCGGCGGGGTGCGGACCGACACGGGCGACGGCGTGTCGGCCGCCTTGGCGGCCACGGGCCGCGGCACGTTATCGACGTTACTCGGCTTGGGTAACCGGAGGTTCGGGCCGGCGGTCTTGATGTCGGGCTTCGCCGTCATGCAGCCGCTGCCCAGCCCGAGGAGGGCCAGAAGTAGTGCGAGGCGGGGCGTCCGTGCCCCTGTGAACGACCGTCCTGGCTTCATCGCAAAACCCTCTTCAGACGGGCGGGAATCCTTTCCCGTACCGCCGGAAGTCGTCCACCATCCCTGGCGGCGCGGCCCCGGCGACCCGTGCGTGAAGTGGGCGTATAGGCGGACCGGTTCGGGCGTGCAAGCCCGACTTACTTCGGGGCCGCGGCCCCGGGCGTCGGCGTCGGCAGGACCGACGGGATCGGCGTGATCGGGGCCGGGGCGATGCCGCCGCCGCGGCGGGTCAGGCCTTCCGCGTCCTGCATCGAGTCGAGTTCGCGCTGGAGCGGGAACACCGGGTCGGGCGGGAAGTACTGCGGCGGGTGCTTCAAGTAGTGCGGGGACGGCAGGGTCATGCCGCCGAACCCGGCCGGCGGCGTCTGGCACCCGGCCGCGAACCCCAGGCCCGTGCCGAGGACCACCACGCCCGCCAGGTTCGTCATCACTCGTCGTGCGTTGCTCATGCCAAGCTCCCCCGGGCCGTGTCGTGTCGGACGTTACCGAGTGTATCGGCCGTACCGGCCGCGAGGTTTAATCGGATTCCGTAAACCGGGGGCACCCGGCCCCGCCCGGCCGGTTGACACCCGGGGGCCGCCGGGTAGGATTGCGGGGCCATGCCCGACCGCCCGATCACCCTCCCGTCCGCCGACCGCGTCGCCCCGGCGACCGCGCCGACCGCCGTCGCAGCCATTGCCACCGCCCGCCGCTGGCACCTCGACCGCCGCTGGGGCACCCCGGCCGGTAAACCCCTGCCGCTCGCCCGCGTCTTCGACCGCGAGACCGACCCCGACGCCCCGACGGTGAACCTGACCGAGCGGCTGACCAAAGTCGTCGAGGACATCGCCCTCCGCTGCCCGACGTTCGCCCACCTGCGGCCGGCCGAACTGCTCGTCACCTTCACCGCCGCCCGCAACCGCCGGCACTACGGCCTGCTCGCCCGCGTCACCCCGATGCGCTTCCGCAACGGTGCCCCGACCCGCCGGTCGCGCGGCCTCGTCTACCAGGTCCAGCGGTTCACCGTGGACGGCCGGGAGATGCTGTACCTCGTGACCTTTTGCCTGCCGCGGTTCCTCGACCAGTGCTACGAGCAGAAACTGGTGACGATCTTCCACGAGCTGTACCACATCAGCCCGGCCTTCGACGGCGACTTGCGCCGCCACCCCGGCCGGTACGAGGTCCACTCGAAGTCGAAGAAGGCTTACGACGCCGAAATGCTGACCCTGGTCCGCGCCTACCTCCTGCACCACCCCGAACCGGAGCGGCTGGCCTTCTTGCACCGCCGCGCGGCCGAGTTGCGCAAGGCCCCGTTGAACCTCGTCGGCGTCGTCGTCCCCCGGCCGAAGATGATCCCCGTCGGCCCCGCCCCGGCCAAGCCCGTCTGACCCGCGCCGAGTCGGGCGAGAATTCCGCATTCGCCCTGTCACATCTTCGGTCCGGCGCTCAAACTACCACCAGACGCCGCCCCGGAGGGATTCCACGCCATGTCGGTGACCGACACCACCACGCCGCCCACCGCCGCCCCGCCCGCGGACCCGGTCCGCGCGGCCCTCGGCGACCCGGCCACTCACGCCCGCCTGCTGAGGCACGCCGCCGCCGCGTACCGCGGCAGCAAGAGCAACGTCGAGGACATCGTGCAGTCGGCTTGCCTCCGCGCGCTCGCCAAGTCCTGCAGTTACGACCCGGCGAAGGGTTCGATCACAGCATGGGTCGGCGGGTTCATCGTGTTCGTCTGCCATGAGCAGTACCGTAAGGAGGGACGCGAACCGCGGCAGCAACCCGACCTCGACCTCGCGGAAGTCGCTCCCGCGCGGCCGTCGTCCGAAGACACCGTCGCCGGTTGGCGGGAGGATTTCGACGCCTGCATCGACAAGCTCAGTCAGCAGGACCGTGACATCCTCGACATGGCTTACGTCAAAGATTGGAAGCACGAGCGGATCGCCACGCACTACGGCATCACGAACGCCGCCGTGCGAAAGCGGGCCAGCCGCGCGATGGACCGTGTGAAACAACTCGCCAAGTCGCTCGAAGGGGGTCGCCAGTCATGACGCCGCGAGACCGCCGCCTTTGGATCGACCTGACCGCCGCCGATTACCTCGTGGCCCTCGAAGTCGAAGACTTCGCCGGGCAAGACCGCCTCTGGGCGCTGGCCGCGACCGACCCGGAACTCGAAGCCGCCTTCCACGAGATTCACGACGGGCTGATAGAAGAGGCGCAGGCCGCCGCTGTAACCCCGACGATCGACGCCGTGCGTGCGGCCGTGCTGAAGCACCTGCCGGGCGCGGAACTCGACGCCCCGACCGGCCCGGTGACGGTGGCAATGGTCGCCCGCGAACTCTTCGAGCGCCCGCCCGGCCGGCTGACCCCGGAGGCCGCGGTACTCAACGAGCGGCTCAAGGCGGCCGCGGCGGAACTGCCCGCCGACTTAGGGCTGGTGACACTGACCGCGTGGCTCCGATCGACCTTCGGGGACGCGCCACCGGAGTACGCCAAGGCGTTCCGCGAGGCGGCATTTCGGCTGCGGATGCGCGTCAACTCGGACCTCGAAGTCCAGGTCGCCGCGCGCCGGGCGACGCCGCCCAAGAACGGCGGGCCTTGATGACTGCTTCCCCGCCGGAGTTCCGCGAACTCGCCCGCCGCGTCGGCCTCGCCCCCGACCCGACTGCCCGCGGCCCGGTGCCGCTGAACCGCTACTACGAGGCGTGTAACGCAATGCACGTCGCGCTGCCGGACCTCACGACCGGTAGCGCCGCGGCGTACCTCGTGCAGTTCGGCTACGTCAGCGGGCCGGACAACGTCGAGGGCCTGTGGGCCGGCACGGACGCACTGGCCGGCCTGCTGTTCCGCGCCGGCGACGTGGCCGTCGCCTTCGTCAACGCCTCGGACATTCTCGCCCGCCGCCGCTTCACCGCGGCCCACGAACTCGGCCACGCCGTCCTGCACCGCGAAGTCATGGGGTCGGTCTTGGAGGACGCGACAATCGAAGAAACCGATGGGCCGCTCGCCGCAATGGAAGCGGAGGCGAACCGCTTCGCCGCCGAACTGCTCATGCCCGAGGTGATCTTGCGGGCGCGGGCCGACGAGTTGCGAGCCGCCCACGGCTGCTGCCCGCGCGTCGTGCTGGGCTACCGACTCGCGTCGGAGTTACTCGTGAGCCGCGAGGCGATCGGCTACCGCTTGAAGAACTTGGGGGTGGGCGATGGCGAGTGACCGCCGCGGCGTCCGCGACTTCTTCCGCGCCTACGGGGCGTCCGCCGTCGGGCCGACGCCGCCGCAACCGATCCAGCCGCCCGACGGCGACGAGGACGCCGAGAACGCGCCGTCCGTTCACCGCGAGGTCGAGTCCCCCGAGGCCGACTGGGAACCGCTGACGGTCCCCGAACAGCCGGCCCGGGACGGCGAGTTCCCGGTGCGCTTCGTGGACGGCTCGATGGCCACGATCCCCGCCCTGTGCGTCCGCACCGCCGACGGCCACCCGGTGCCGATGCTCATCGGCGAGGCCGGCGCGGTCGTCCTCCGCTCCGTCGGCCGCGGCTTCGAGCGCGAGTTCGTGGCGCTCGACCGCGTCCTGTCGTTCGTCGCCGACCGGTTCCCATGGGAGGCGCTGGAGCCGTTCGCCACCGACTTGCTGAGTGCCCCCGAGTTCTCGCTCCGCTTCCTGCCGGCCAACACGCCCGCCGGACCGCACAACCCGTTCGATTACGAAATCATGCGGAGTCAGGCGTACAGCCGCATCCGCCAGGAGATGGCGACCTTCGAGCGGCTCGCGCTCAACGCCGACCCCGCGCCGACGCTCGTGGACGGCCCGCTCAGCCGCGTCACCGGCACGCCGAAGGCCGGGGCCGCGCTCCTGGTCGGCGTCGTCAAGGAGCAGATGCGGAACTACCTCCACCCCAGGGGTTGCGTAACGCTCCTGGACTTGCGGCCCGGTCAGCGGACGCCGGTCTTCAGGATCGAGCAGAAGTCCAAACTCTCGGTGGCGACGTGGTTCCTCAAGCTCGCCGGCGGGCCGCGGCTCGCGCCGAACTGGGGGTACGTCCGCGTCGAAATCCCCTGGGTCCAGTACGAGGAGCGCGGCCCCAAACCGGCTGCCTTCGTCCACCGGCTGTCGCGCTGGCTGATCGACGCCCGCTGCCGGACCGATAGCTACGCGCGGATGCCGGTGTCGCTCGACCCGATCGTGCGGGCCGAGGACGCGCTGAAGCCGCTGTTCACGCCGTTACCGTTGCTGGCGACGCGGCTCTACCGCACCGCCGGCCTGTTCCAACGAGGTGACCTGTGACTGTCCCCGCCGACCCGACGGTTTGCCTGGGCCGCGTCGCCGCCCCGCCGCAGCACGAGTGTACGAGTAGCACCTTCTACTTCTGGGTCGATCAGGCGTGTACGGTCGAGCGGACGCAGATCGTCAC
>JANYHV010000082.1 GCA_025362195.1 Fimbriiglobus sp.
TTTCCGCCATCACCCGGCAGATCCGCCAGATTCCGCGCGGCGTCCAGGGCCGGCTCCATCCCCTGCATCGCGGCGACCAGCTTCGCCTTCACCGCCGGGTCGAGCATGACGTTCGGCTCGGACTTCGACCAGTCGGGGAAGTCTCCGGAACGCTTCTGGTAATCCGAGGGCAGCAGGTCGTTCGCGGCGGTGGCGAGGACGAAGGAGTTGCGGTCGTCCGGCGGCAATTTTGCGTTCGTGTCGCGGACGATGTCGTCGAGCCGCCAGCCGGGGTCGTCCGCGTCGAGTTCGGTGGTGATCGTGTCGAGCGTTCGTTGACTGCGGACGCGGTCCACGAGGAGGGAGACGACCGGGACCAACGCGGCGAGTGCGAGGACGGCGACGGCGGCCAGGGTCAGCCGCTTCCAGGTCAAGAAGCGTCGCATCAGGTCTCCGAGTGGGTGGGTTCGCGGGGGCCGGCGACGAGTCGCGTCGGGGCCAGGGCGTCGAGGCGGTCGGCGCGGCCGGGCAGGGCGGCGGCGAGGATCGGCCGGACTTGATGATCCCAGATGCTCCGCAGCGTGGCGCGGGAGATTCCCTCGACCATGAAGAAACTGTGGCCGACCAGCCGGTCGGGGCCGGCGTCCCGGGCCAGCTTGCGGTTCAGGTCGTCGAACCAGGCCACCAGTTTCGGGCCGAAGGTGTCGTCGTCCTCGGCCGGCGGGTGGGCGTCGAGCCAGCGGGCGAGTACCGCGGCGTCGGGCGGCATTTCGACGAACGAGAAGCGCCGCCGCAGGGCCTGGTCGAGCGTGCCGACGCTGTGGTCCGCGGGGTTCATGGTGCCCAGGATGTACAGGTTGGCCGGCAGGCGGAACGGCTGTTGCGAGTACGGCAAGGTCACCTCCTGGTCGCGGTATTCGAGCAGGAACAGCAACTCGCCGAAGACGCGCGGCAGGTTGCCCCGGTTGATCTCGTCCACGATCAAGACGTGCGGCAGCGACGGGGCTTTCAGGGCTTGCGCGACGAACGTCGGAAGTAGCCCCGGCTCGACGGCGTAGGTCGTCTCTCCGCCGTCGGCCGTGCGCGGGCGGATGCCCTCGACGAACTCTTCGTAGGCGTACCCGGGGTGGAACTGCACGAGCCGCACGCGGCCGGGGGCGTCGCCGGTGAGCAGCCGCGCCAGCTGCCGGGCGACGTGCGTCTTGCCGGTGCCGGGGACGCCTTGAAGGATCAGTTGCTTTTTGAGGTGTAGCAGGTCGAGCGAGCGCTGCAACCAGACATCGCTCAGGAAGGTCGCGCGGCCGAACGCCGCCGCGTCGATCCCCGGCCGCGGGTCGCCGCCGGCGCGGCGGTTCAGGGCCGGCAGCGGGTCGTCGTCGAGCGCGGCGACCATCAGTGGGAGCAGGCGGTCGAAGGTCAGCAAGATTTCGCCGACGAGTTCGCCGGAGCGGAGTTGCGGCGCGTCGGCCGGGAGGCGGCGGGCGGCGAGCAGGTCCTTGCCGGTCGCCCAGGCGCGGAAGTCCTCGACGGTGCGGGGCACGCCGAGTTCGCCGGGGCCGAAGTGCAGGCCGTCGGCGGCCGGGCCGCGCGGCAAGCTTCGCCAGAGTTTTTCGCCGTGGTCCTGCACCGCCTTGCGGAAGCGCTTGCCGGCGTTCCGGGCGGTCGGGCCGAGGCGGAAGCCGAAGAGTAGACCGGCGGCGTCGAGCTTGGCGAAGAGTTGGGCGTCGAGTCGCTTCGGGCCGGCGGCGCGGCGGTAGAAGACGACGCCCATTTCCGGCAGGTACGTCTCGCCCCGGCCGAAGTCGTTCTTGCAGATGCTCGTCAGCGCCTTGCCCGGCCGCGCGGCCGTCTCCAGCTCCCACGCGAACCCGTCGTTGACGACCGGGCCGATGTACTGCGCCGCGAGCGCCCGGCAGAGTTCGACCATCGGCTCGCGGACCGCGTAAGCGTACCGCTCGCGGTGGGCGGCCATCCACGCGGGGGCATTGTTCGCCGGCAGTTCGGCCAGGAAGCGGAAGGTGTCCGCGCTGAAGCCGCCGAACTCCCCGTCCGGCGTGCGCGGCCCCGGGGGCGCGGCGTCGTCCGGCGGGGCGAACTCGTCGGTACACGCGGTCAGAAACGCGACGACCTCGGCCGAGTGCAGCCGCACCTCGTCTTGCACCCAGGTCACGACCTCGCACGCCGTGCGGTACTGCTCCCACGCCGGGCCGCCGACCGGCACCCCGTCCGACAGCGCGACCACCCCGCGACGGACGCCGTCGGTCCACAGGGGATACACTTTCGGCTTGCGCAGGTGCAACAGGGTCGCCACCGCTTCCACGTCGCGCACGCCGGCGACCGCGTCGCCGTCGAGCGGCCAGTGCTGCAAGTCGGCCGGCGCGCGGCAGGCGTCGGCGACCGCTTGCCAGCGCGGCGTCATGGGGTCGTCGGTAGGACTGGCGCGCAGCTCGGTCAGGCGTTCGGCGTGCCCGGCCGTTGCCTTGCGGAGGGGCGTCGTCGTGCGCAGTCGCCGGAGGAGGAGTTCGAGGCGCGGGCGGGTCGCGGCGGTGGGGTCGGTCGGCGGGCCGAGTTCGCGGCCGCGCATCGTGCCGACCCGGACGAAGAAGTCGTCGAGGCCGTCGGCAGTCAGGTCGGGGAACTCGGCAAGCAGGCCGCGGTACAGCCGGTGCAAGTCGTCGAAGGCCGTGCCGGGGTCGCGGAGTTGGCCGGCCGCGAGCAGGCCGAGGACGACCCCGCCGCGTACGACCCCCGGCCGCCAGTCCGGCGACGTGCCCGGGGCGGTCGCCTTGGCGAGGGCGGCCCAGAAGTGTCGGCCGAGGCCGGGGCGGTAATACGGACCGGTCGGGTCAATGCAGTGGTGCAGCTTGGCCCCGAGACCGTCGTGGCCGTGGAGGAGGTGATTGAGTGCGAAGCGGAGCAGGGCCGGCTTGCGGCCGAGCGCGTCGGCGTGCCACGGTACCGGCACCACGGCCGCGTAGAAGTGCCGCACCTTGGCCACGAGCCGGGCGTCCGGGGCGGTGTCGAGAAAGTCGGCGTTCCACCAGTCGGCCGGGGCCGCGTAAATCGCCGCACGGCGGTCGCCCGTCCCGCCGTCCGGGGGCCGGGGTTCGCGGCGGAAGCTGGCCAGGAGGGGGACGAAGAGGCTTTGACGGAACCGTGCCGACATGCTGACACCCACCGCGGACGACCGAGAGCGATGGAGCGATTGTATCGGCGGGAGTGGTTGCGACGGGCCGAAGAAGTGCGAAAACGGTGTCGAACGAGCCGGGAGAAAAAAAATGTCCCGCCGGTGGCTGCCTCAGTGTCGCCCAATCACCAAGACTGCCGCCCGACGGGACATTAGTAACTTATCATACGCGGTTGTGTAGCACAAGGAAATCCCGAAGGATTCTGACAGAACTCCCGACAGCCGGTGTCGGGAACTCGGACATTAGCTCGCCAGAGTGGCGAACAAGCGAGTTAGGTGGCACCAGCCGGACGATTCGGGCAGACTGGCTTCGGCCGCGGCGAAGGCCTCGACGGCGGCAGCGTTCGCGCCTTGCGTCAGGTGGTACAGGCCGAGGTTGAACTGGGCCGGCGCGTTCGCCCCGGCCAGCGCCCAGGCGTCCCGGGCCGCTTCGGTGTCGCCGGCGAGCCAGGCCAGGCTGCCGCGCTGGTTCATCACGGCGGCCCGCTGGTCGGGGTTGGCGAAGGTTTCGGCGGCGTTCAACGCGGTTTGCGCCTCGGTGTGGTCGCCGAGGGCTGCGAGCACCCCGGACGCGGCGAGCAGCGTGGTCACGTCGGTGCCGCGGAGGGCTTTGCCGGCCCAACCGCGCAGGCCGGTGAACCCGGGGGTCTTGTCGACGCACGCCGGCGACCGCAGAAACGTGTTCTGCGACAGGGCGGCAAAGTTCCGCAGGCGTTGCGGGAACAGGCCGACGGCGAACGGCGTCAGGGTCGATGGCACGTGGTTGAGACTCTGCGAGTCGTGGGTCACGAACGCGGCCCACTCCGGCGGGGCGGCGGCCGGGTCTTTCGTGAAGCCGTGCAGGGCCTGGCGGGACTCACGCCAGAGTTCGCCGGCGGACGGCTGGAACCCGCCGATGACTTCGTAGGGTTCGACCTCGGAGGTCTCGTCCGCTTCGGAACTCGCCGCCGCGGCCAGGAAGCGGGCGGTGAGTTCGTCGAGGGTCGGGACGGGGGCGTTCGGGGTCATCGGTCGGCCCTACCAGCGGGAAGCGGCGGTCTTACACTGCCCAGGAACGCCGCCCCGCGGCCGACTTGCGCCGCCGCTTGCTGTCGGCCGACTACTTCTCGCCGTCCGGCTTTTTCGCCGGCGCGGGGTCGGCCTCGTTCGGCACCGGGGCCGCGGCCGGGGGCGTCGGCGGGGCGGGCAGGGGGAGCGGGAACTGGAGCAACAGCTTGCCCAGGTCGCCCGGCTTGCCAACGAGCAGTTGCCGGACGACGGCCAGTTTCGTGCGCAATTCCGCGTCCTTCTCCGCCGCGATCCCGGCCGCCAGGGCTTCGGTCAAATTACTGGCCGACAACTTGCCGTGCTTCTGGACGTGTTGCACGACCCGCTCGGCGGCGTGGACGCGAATCGGCAGCGGGCGGTTGCCGGTCAGGGCCAGGGCGAGCAAGTCTTGCTGGGCCTCCGCCGACGGGATGCGGGCGACCGCGTCGATGGCGGGGTCGGCGAGGTCGTCGTCCTTCAAGGCCGCTCGCAAGCTGGCTTCGGCCGGGCGAATGTCGTACCCGTCGATCTCGCCGAGGGCCATCCGCCGGAGGTACTCGACGGCGAGTTTGGCCGACCGCTTTTTCTCGGCCGGGTTGGTCGGCAGGCGGGCCGGGTCGCCGGTCGCGTCGCGGATTTCCTCGGCCAAAGCCGCGGTCGTGTAGGCTTCGCCGACCACGCGACCGCCGCCGACGGCCCGTGCCAGGCGGCCGAGTTGGTCTTCGACGGCGGAGTCCCGGGACGAATCGACCGGCAGGCCGAGGACGGCGGGGTCGAGGCGGGCGAGCATCTGGTCGGCGAACTGCCGGCGCGGGGCGTCGAGGACGGTTTCGAGTTCTTCCAGGAGCTTCAACACGCCTTCGGTCGGCAGGCGGTCGGTCACCACCGCCAGTTGCGGGTTGGCCAGGATGTTGCGGGTCTTGGCGTCGAACGCCTTGTAGGTCCCGGGCGACGATTCGGGCGTCACCGGGTACTCCGCGGCGAGCGCGGCGTACGTCAACTGCGGCAGGCGTTGGTCGAGCCGGGCTTGCAGGGCGACCGATTGCGGCAGCCCGGAACTCCCGACGAGGCGCTGCAAGCGGGCCAGCCTCAGGCCGTGCAATTCGCCGAGCCGGCGGTCGCGGGTCGCGCCCAGGTCGGCGCGGGCGCGGTCCGCGTCGGGGGTCGGCTTGCGGGCGTCGAAGTAGAACGGCACCGGCACTTCGACGGGAGCCGTTTCCGTAACCGCGACGTACACGGCCAGCCGCAACAGCAGGGACTCGAACGGGATTTTCTTGGGCGCGTCGGTCGAGGCGACGAGGAAGATTGGCCGGTTCGACACGACCCCGGTCTTCACGAGCGACGGCAGCAAGTCGCGGAGTTCGGGGTTCACGACGTGCCGGTCGAGGAAGACCATGTCGATGTCCGCGGCCCCGAGCAGCCGGTCCGACAGGTCGCGGCCGGTGGCGAAGCGTTCGACGGCGTAGCCGAGGCCGCGGAGGTGGGACGCGAGCTTGTCGGCCCGCGCGTCGTTCGGGTCGGCGATGAGCGCCCGGCCGGTCTCCTTGACGCCGGCGGGGGTCGATTCGACCGCGGCGGCGCGGCGTAAAATCTCGACGATGCGGGCGTTCTTGCCGTGCCCGATTGCGGCCGTCCGCAGCAGGCCGACCGCGGCGGCGAGTTGCACCCGGGCGTCCGGGTAGTCGAGGGCTTTAACGAGGACGGGGGCCTTGCCGGTGGCCCCGGGGGTCGCCGCCGACCGGTCGGACCGGGCCGCCAGGACTTGCGTGAAGCCCAGCACCCGGGCCGTCTGCTTGTCGAGCATGGCCCGGTCGAGCAGGCCGATGAGCATGTCCGACGGGGCCGCCGCGAGGACCTGGTAGAGGGCGGAATCGGCCGTGGCGAGGTCGCCGAACTGGGACTTCTCGACGGCCCGTTCGACGGTCATCGTCAGGAACAATTCTTGCGTCGCCGGGTCGTTCGGCGTCCGCTCCAGCGCCCAGCGCAGGTTGCGCAGGCCGAGGTAGTCGCTGGCCTGGAGGCGGGTGGCGTCGGTCGCGGTGACGGTCTGCTTGGCCGCGTCCCAGGTCCACAGCTTGAGCCGCTCGCCGCCGCGGAAGCGGGCCTGCTTGGCGGCGTTCGGTTGCGTGAGTTTGACGAGTTCGGCCGTGGCGTTCTTCTTGGCCGACAGCCCGCCAGTGAGCCGTTCGAGCACGCCCGTTGCGAAGGCCCGCAGCGACCCGGCTTCTTCGTTCGGGGCCGACGCGTAGTACCACAGGTGCGGCGTGAAGTCGGTGTCGCCCGAGGCGAGCAGAGAGGTCGCGTCCGGCCGGGTGACGAGGGCGCGAAGCAGGCCGAGCTTCAAGTCGGTCTCGACGCCTTCCATCGCCGCGACGACCGGCGGCAGTTGCTCGGCGTGGAGCTTGCCGATCGCCGCGTAAATACCGGCCCGCAGGTTGATGTCGGACGAGGTCCGCAGGGTGTCGATCAGGACCGGACCGACCGTCTCGCCGCCGAGCTTGAGTTGCTGTTCGGCGTACAGTCGTTCTTCGAGAGATTCGCCCAGGTTGCGGACGAACTTGGCGATGCGGGCCGGGTCCTGGTACAGCTTTTTGTTCGCCTCCTCGGCCCGCGCGATGATCGCCTCGATGGCGGCCTTCGACTCGGCCTGGGCGGTCGGGTTCTGCGACCACTCGCCGACGTTTCGCAGCTTCAAGAACGCCGTCGGTTCCTTGGCGGTGATGTCGAGGAAGTCGCGGTCGGAGGGGTTGGCCGCCTGGAACTTTTTGAGGGTTTCCGCGGCCACGTCGAACCGGCCGTCGCGGATTTCGGCGCGGGCCTGGTTGAAGAGTTCGAGCGCCGTCTTCGGCACCTCGGCGGCCGCCGGCGGTTGGGCCGCGCCCGGCCGGGCCAGGGGGCCGGCCAGGGTCAACAGGGTGACGACCAAGGCTGCGCGATGATTCACCGGTCGTCTCCCGTACTGTCGGCGCGGTCGTGGCAATTAGGAATCTTGACCGGTCGCGGGCCGGTTAGCAATCGACTTCCGCGGCAACCAGGTCTTCGTACAGCTCCCGCCGGCGGATTAACCGGCACGAGGTGCCATCGACGAGGACTTCGGCCGCCCGGCACCGGCTGTTGTAGTTGCTCGACATGCTCATGCCGTAAGCCCCGGCGCTGAACACCGCGACCAGGTCGCCCCGCGCCATGAGCGGCAGGTGGCGGGCCTTGGCCAGGTAGTCCCCCGACTCGCAGACGGGGCCGACCACGTCTTGAACGACCGTCCCCGGGATCGCCGCCTCGAAGTCGTCCGGGTACTCCGGCACGCCGGCCGCCGGGTTGACCGGCCAGACGCGGTGGAACGAGTCGTACAGCGTCGGCCGGACGAGGTCGTTCATCGCCGCGTCCTGGATGACGTAGTGCTTGCCGCCGGTGTCCTTATTGAAGAGCACGCGGCTGACCAGCACCCCGGCGTTGCCGACGATGAACCGGCCGGGTTCGAGGACGAGTTGGCACCCGGTGGCGCGGACGGCCGGGAGGATGACCTCGGCGAACGCCGTCGCCGGCAGGGCTTCTTGCTTGCGGTAGTGGATGCCGAAGCCGCCGCCCATGTTCAGGTAGCGGATGTCGTGCCCCTGCTTGCGGAAGGCCTCGATCAGTTGGACCGCCTTGGCCGCCCCCGCCGCGTACGGCTCGGACTTCAAGATCGGGCTGCCGAGGTGCAGGTGCAGGCCGACGATGGCCAGGCCCGGGTGCCCGACCGCCTTGGCCGACACGTCCAGGACGCCCTCGATGTCCAGGCCGAACTTCACGCCTTTGACGCTCGTGTCGGTTTTGGCGTGCGTCTTCGGGGGCAGGTCCGGGTTGACCCGCAGCGCGACCGGGGCCTTGCGGCCCATCGACGCCGCGACCCGGCCCAACTCGAACAGTTCTTCCTCGCTCTCGACGTTGAAGAGCATGACGTTGCTCTGCAGGCCGTAGCGCATCTCGGCTTCGCTCTTGCCGACGCCCGCGAACACCGTTTTGGCATTCGGCCCGCCGGCCTTGAGCGCCCGGTAGAGTTCGCCGCCGGAGGTCACGTCGAACCCCGACCCGTACTCGGCCATGAGCTTGCAGATGCTCAGGTTGCCGTTGGTCTTGACGCTGTACGCGATGACCGGCCTGGCCTCGGCGAAGGCGTCCTGGATCGACTTCAAGTGGTGGACCAGGGTCGCCTTACTGTAGACGAACACCGGCGTGCCGAACTCCGCGGCGATCTCGGGCACCGGCACGTCTTCGCAAAACAGCGTGCGGTCGCGGTACTGGAAGTGGTCCATGAGGCGCGGTCATCCGGGGGTGGCGATACGGGGGACGGGGAGAAGCTATCATACCCCCCACGCCGCCGTTTGTCCGCCACGCCGTTCGCCGGGAGTTATCGGTTCGGGGACGGCAGCTTGATCTCGATCGGGATCGTGATCCCGCCGCGGCCGGAGTCGTCCGTCTTCGGCTGCATGTGGCCGGGCATCGGGGGGCCGACGAAGTTGGTGCCGGTGGCCGGGGTGCTGCCGGTTTCCTCGTTCAGCACCTTGCCGACCTTCTTGCCGAAGTTCTTCACGTCGTCGGTGATCTTCTTCGAGTCCACGTCCCCGGCGACGTTGTACTTGCCGTCCGGGGTCGATTTCACGTTCAGGTTGTACCAGCCGAGGTACCAGCCGAGGCCGCCGAAGCCGACGACGAGGAGGCCCACGAGGGCGAGTAAGTTCTTCATCCGAGTCCACTCCGGGAATGCCAGCGGGTCCGTCCGAGGTCGATACTGCCGCACCGGGCGGGGGCGCGCCTAGCCCAACTTCAGCGCCGCCGGCCGGCGAACTTGCGCCGGCCGACTTTTCTTGGACCGACGGGGCAACGCGGGTAGAATGCGGCACGAACTTTCTCCCCGTTCGACTCGTCCCCGTTCTCGTTCGCCCATGTCCCGGCCCGCGCCGGAAACCGGTCCGCCCACCCCGGAGGAGCACGCCTCATGGCCACCAGCCACGCCATCCTCGAAAGCATCCGCAGCACGATCGACCTGAACGACTACCGCAAACTCCACTGGGAGGGCACTTTCGACGACTACCTGAACGTCATCCTGGACAAGCCCGGGGTCACCCGCACGGCCTACCAGCGGCTGTACGACATGATCCTCGGCCACGGCACCGAGGACGTGTACGAGAACAAGGAAAAGCTCACCCGGTTCAAGTTCTTCACCGAGTTCGCCACCAAGCACGGCGACGGCATTTACGGCCTCGACCGGCCGCTCATGCAGCTCGTGAACACCTTCAAGAGTGCCGCCCTGGGCTACGGCACCGAGCGCCGCGTGATCCTGTTGCACGGCCCCGTCGGCAGTGCGAAATCGACCATCGCCCGGCTCATCAAGCGCGGCGTCGAGGAGTACTCCCGCACCGACGAGGGCACCCTGTACAGCTTCTCGTGGAAGAACGCCGACGGCGAGACGTGGGACAAAGACCCGATGCACGGCGAGCCGCTCCAGTTGATCCCCGAGGAGCACCGGCCGAACCTGTTGAAGATGCTCAACGAGCAGGCGGCCGCGCACAACTACGACATCAAGATCAAGGGCGACCTCTGCCCGTACAGCCGGTTCGAGTACCGCGAGCGCCTGGCCAAGTACGACGGCGACTGGCTCGAAATGCTCCGTAAGGAAGTGAAAGTGTACCGGCTGGTCCTGTCGGAAAAGGACCGCATCGGCATCGGCACCTTCCAGCCCAAGGACGAGAAGAACCAGGACTCGACCGAGTTGACCGGGGACATCAACTACCGCAAGATCGCCGAGTACGGCAGCGACTCGGACCCGCGGAGCTTTAACTTCGACGGCGAGTTGAACATCGCCAACCGCGGGATTGTCGAGTTCATCGAAGTCTTGAAGCTCGACGTGGCCTTCCTGTACGACCTGCTCGGGGCCAGCCAGGAGCACAAGATCAAGCCGAAGAAGTTCGCGCAGACGGACATCGACGAAGTCATCATCGCGCACACCAACGAGCCGGAGTACAAGCGGCTGCAGTCGAACGAGTTCATGGAGGCCCTGCGCGACCGCACCGTGAAAATCGACATCCCCTACGTGACGCGGTTGAAGGACGAGGTCCGCATCTACGAGAAGGACTTCAACGAGGTCAAGGTGAAGGGCAAGCACATCGCCCCGCACACGATCGAAGTCGCGGCCATGTGGGCCATCCTGACCCGGCTCAACGTGCCCAAGCACGCCGGGCTGACCGTTATGCAGAAGATGAAGCTGTACAACGGCAAGACGATGCCCGGCTTCACCGAGGACAACGTCATCGAGTTGAAGCGGGACTCCCCGACCGAGGGCATGACCGGCATCAGCCCGCGCTACATCCAGGACAAAATCTCGAACGCCCTGGTGGCCCACCCGGACGAGGACAACATCAACCCGTTCATGGTGATGAAGCAACTCGAAGAAGGCTTGCGGCACCACGCGCTCATCAAGGACGACGACCAGTACCGCCAGTTCAAGGAACTCCTCTCCGTGGTCCGCGAGGAGTACGAGGACGTGGTCAAGAACGAGGTCCAGCGGGCCATCGCCGCCGACGAAGAAGCCCTCACCCGGTTGTGCGGCAACTACATCGACAACGTCCGGGCGTACACCCAGCGCGAGAAGGTCCGCAACCGGTACACCGGCGACTACGGCGAACCGGACGAGCGGCTGATGCGGAGCGTCGAGGAGAAGATCGACATCCCCGAGGGCCGCAAGGACGACTTCCGCCGGGAGATCATGAACTACATCGGTGCCCTGTCCCTGGACGGCAAGAAGTTCGACTTCCGCACCAACGAGCGGCTGCAAAAGGCCCTCGAATTGAAGCTGTTCGAGGACCAGAAGGACACGATCAAGCTGACGAGTCTGGTGAGTAACGTCGTGGACCGGGCGACGCAGGAAAAAATCGACGTGGTGAAGGCTCGCCTGATCCGCAATTACGGCTACAATGACTCGAGTGCGACGGACGTGCTGAACTTCGTGGCGAGCATTTTCGCCCGCGGTCAGACCAAGAAGTAACACACGAGACAATTGAGATAGCCCCGGCGGGGTTTGGATGGGTGGGGGCCTGACCGGCTTGAGGCCGTGAACTTGGTCAGGTCGGAAGAAGCAGCCATAAGCGTTCGAGAGCGCGGCTCAGGGCACCCCCACTCAACCACTCCCCGCCGGGGCACTTTCGTGCGCTTCGGGCCGAGTAAAATGATTCACCGCAGAGGGCACGAGAGGGCGCGTAGAACGGCACAAGCAAGAGTGTGCTGTAACCGAGTCGGCTTTTCGGACAGGCTGCTACCGATGGAGCAGCGGTCCGACAGGTGGTTTTAACACGGATTGGTGCCTTTCTCTTCTTGGCCTTTCTCCGCGCTCTCTTGCGCCCTCTGCGGTAAATCGGTTTTCGATTCACCCCCGCCGCCGTAACCTGAGCGTTCCCACCTACGCCCACGTTTCGGAGTTGCCGCGTGTCGAACCAACCCCCGCCGACTCGCCCCCTGTCGCTCGTCACCCGCGTCCTCGTGCTGACGGTCGCGGCCGTCGGCTTCCTGTTCGACACCTACGAACTGCTCATGTTCCCCGTCATCGGCGGGAGTGCGTTAAGCGAACTGCTCCAGGCCGCGCCGGGTAGCGACATCGTCCGCCTGTGGTCCGGGCGGATGCTCTGGATCGCGGCGTTGTGCGGCGGCGTCTTCGGCCTGCTCGGCGGCTACCTCATCGACCTGCTCGGCCGCAAGCGGGTGATGGTCGCCAGCATCCTCGTCTACTCGCTGTCGCCCGTCGCCGCGGCGTTCAGCACCGAACTCTGGCAACTCGTGCTGTTCCGCTCGACGACGTTCATCGGCGTCTGCGTCGAACTCGTCGCGGCCGTCACTTGGCTGGCGGAACTCTTCCAGGAGAAGCGGTCGCGCGAACTGGCCATCGGCTGGACCCTGGCGACCGCGTCGCTCGGCGGCATCCTCGTCACGGAAGTGTTCAACGTGATCGTCGCCTCGGCCCGGGCCGGCACGTTGCCCGCGTTGCCGATCACCTTCCCGGAAGGCCACGACCCGACCAACGTCGCCTGGCGGTACACGCTGCTCACGGGGCTGGTCCCGGGGCTGCTCATCCTCGCGCTGCTGCCGTTCGTGCCGGAAAGCCGCGTCTGGGCGGAGCGGAAGCGGGCCGGCACGCTCCGCCGGCCGCACTTCGGCGAACTCTTCTCGGGCGGCCTGCTCAAGACCACCCTCGTGACGACGCTATTGTCCGCCTGCGGCTACGCGGCCGCCTTCGGGGCGTTGCAACTGACGCCGCTGCAAATGGTCGCCGGACTGCCCGTCGTCGCCGAAGTCCGCAAGGAGAACGCCGCGAACGTCGAGTCCGCCCAGGCCAAGTTGAAGGCGGCCGCGGACGGCACGCCCGAGAAGAAGGCGGCGGCCGGGGCGCTGGCGAAGGCGCTGGCCCCGGAGCGGCAACTGGGCGAATCGTACCGCGGCAACATCCAGCGCTGGCAAGAAATCGGCGGGCTGACCGGCCGCATCCTGCTCGCGTCGCTGCTGATCTTCGTGCCCAGCCGCGTGCTGTTACGCTTCTTCCTCGTGCCCGGCGTGGTGCTCTTCCCGTTGACGTACCTGGTGCTCTACCAGGGCGATTACAACGTCTTCGCCCTGGGCATTTTCTGCTGCGGCCTGGTCACGGTCGCGCAGTTCAGCTTCGTCAGCGAGTTCTTGCCGAAGGTCTTCCCGCTGCACCTGCGCGGCACCGGCGGCAGCTTCGCCACCAACGTCGGCGGGCGAATGCTCGGCACGATGGCGGCGACGTTCAACACCGAGATCCTGTCCGGCTTCTTCACAGGCGAAAACCCGATCAAAGTGGCCACGGCCGCGGCCGTCATCGGCGGCACCGTCTACGTCGTCGCTCTGGTGCTGTCGTTCCTGCTACCGGTGCCGGCGGACGAGGTTTAGGCGAGCCGGAAGCGTGAGCGCCCGGAGGTCTGAGCGACAGCGTGTTCAGACCTCCGGGCGCTCAC
>JANYHV010000108.1 GCA_025362195.1 Fimbriiglobus sp.
CTCGGCGGCGGGATTCAGATGACGGCGATCTTCGTGGGCCGCAAGCGAGCCGCTCGCTGACGCTACGAGACTTCAGGCGCTCACGCTCCTGGCTCGCCAGTGTTACCCCGCCGTCGCGATCGCGACGAAGTCGAACAGCTCGCCGTGGCGGTGGCCGTCGAGGGTCACGTCGAGCGCGACGAGGTGCGTGCCAGGGGCGACGCCGGGGGCCGCGGCGAGTTCGACCGCGAACGCCGCCGTCTGGCCGGCCGCGACGGACCCTTCGAGGAACGCCGGGGTCGCGGTCAGGCCGGGGGGCGTGTGCAACTCGACGCGGTGCTTCTGCGGCCGGTCGCGGAAGTTGCGCACCAGGATCTCGACGCGCGCCGACTGCCCCGCCCGCACGATGACGCGGTAGGGGTCGGCCCGCACCCAGAAGGGGTCGAAGCCGTAGCGGTAGTCGGGGTCGGTGCTCAGGCCACGCAAGGCTTCGCGGAGGGCCAACATCTTGTCGCGGTAGCGGGCGATCAGCGGCGCGGGGCGGTCGATCACCCACGAGTGCCCGCCGACGATCAGGTCGGGGGCGATCGTGTGCAGGTACTCGGCCGCGTGCAGGTAGCCTTCTTCGAGGATCGCGTGGTTCCGCGCGACGACGCACTCGTTGCCGCCCTGCGCGGGGTCGGCGGGGCTGCCGAAAATGTTGTCGCCGGTGAACGCGACCCGCTGGCCGTCGATCTGGGCGTGCAGGCAGCAGGCGAACTTCGTCTGGCCCGGCATCCAGTCGACCGCGAAGTGATAGCCCTCCCAGTCGAAGCCGGTGCCCGGCGCGACCAGCCGGTCGAACTTCACGCCGGTGATGCCGCGCTGGATGCTCGGCCCGTAGGACTGGATCGCGGCGGGGAAGTCGTACCGCTCGGGGTGCCCGCACGGCCCTTCGACGCCGGCCATCGTCCAGAGCTTCGCGCCCCACCGGGTCCGCACGTGCTCGGCTTCGAGGAAGTGGTCGCCGTGGGCGTGCGTCACGAAGACCGCGTCGATCCCCTTGAGGCCGAGGCGGTCCCGCATCCCGGTGAGGGCCGCGTCGAGGAACGCCGGGTCGAACAGGCCGCAATCGACGACCAGCCCGCGGCCGCTGTCGGCGATCAGGATCGTGAAGTTCGGCCAGAAGTTCGGCCCCTTGAACTTGAACAGGTGCGGCGTCACCCGCCAGACGTGCGGGACGTCGGTCGGCGTCGAGACGCGGTCCTGGTCGGCCGCGGCGAACGTCGGCTGCTCCCAGCCCCGCAGCATCAGCGGCACGACCGCCCGCAGCTTGTCGCCGTACCGGGCCAGCTCGGCCGCGGGGGTCTTGACCTCCGGGCCGTGGCTCGGCAGCAGCAGCGCCGGCTCGAAGCGGGCGACGAGCGCGGCGGCGTTGTGCAGGGCGTACAGGCCGGCCGCGAACCCGTAGTCCCACTCGGTGTCGAACCAGGTGTGCATTTTGGCACCGGCGACCATCACGTCCCCGGAGAACCCGAGCCAGCCGGCGGGGGTCTTGAGCAGGTACGACATGCCGCCGGGGCTGTTGCCGCGGGTGTCGACGCACCAGAACTCCCGGCCGCGCCAGGCGAAGGTGTCCATCGCCGCGAAGCCGCGGTCGAGCTTGATGGGCCGCACCGGCGGGCGGACGTAGCTCGCGCCGTGGACGGTGAAGGCGTCGCCGAGGGTGACCTTGGCCTTACGGAAGTCCGCCGGCCGCTCGAACAGCGCGCGCTCGGCCTCGGGGCCGGCGACCTTCGCACCCGCGGGGGCGTACTCGTGCCAGCCTTGCAGTTGCTCGCGGTGGTGGTGCGTGAACAGCACCCACTCGACCCGCTTGACGCCCAGCGCGGCGAGTTCGCCGATCACTGCGCCGTCGCCGAAGTCGATGAGCACGGCGGCGTCCCCGTCGCGGACGACGTAGGCGTTGCAGGTGTCGGTGACGCGGAACACGTTCGGGGCGACTTCGGTGAACGGCATGGTCAGGACTCCAGGCGCTGACGCTTCTGGCTCGCCGGGGGTTAGACGCCGGCGGTGATCTCGGTCAGGGCGGCGGCGACGGCGTCGATGTCGGCTTCGGTGTTGAACGGGCCGGGGCTGACGCGCACGAGGCCGTCGGGGAAGCTGCCGTAGGCGCGGTGCAGGTACGGGGCACAGTGCAACCCCGGCCGCACGGCCACGGCGAACGACTGGTCCAGGATGCCGCCCAACTCGGACGCCGACAGGGTGTCGTGGCGGAAGGCCAGGGTGCCGACGCGGCGGGCAGAGTCGGCGTGGCCGAAGATTTCGTACCCGGCCGGGACGATGAGGTGCCGCAGGCGGTCGCACAACTCGACCTCGTGCCGGCGGATCGCGTCGGGCGTCCGCTCCTCGACGAAGTCGATGCCGGCCGTCATGCCGACGACGCCGAGGATGTTCGGCGTGCCGCCTTCGAGGAAGTACGGGTAGTCCTTCGGCTGCGTCGGCGTGGACGAATCGCCCCCGGTCCCGCCCTCGCGCCAGGCCCGCGGTTGCACGCGCGGGGCGACGTACAGGCCGCCGGTCCCGGTCGGCCCGAACAGGCACTTGTGCCCCGGGAAGGCGAGCAGGTCGATGCGCATCGCCTGCACGTCGATCGGGACGACGCCGATGGTCTGGGCCGCGTCCACGAGGAAAATGACCTCCTCGTACTCGCGGAGCACCGCGCCGACCTCGCCGACCGGTTGGACGGTGCCCAACACGTTGCTGCCGTGGGTCATGGCGACCATGCGCGTCCGCGGGGTGATCGCCTTGCGGATCGTGTCGGGATCGACGGTGCCGCCGGCGTCGGCGTCCACGCGGGTCAGCGTGATCGTCCCGGCGTCGGCCATCGCCTGCAAGGGGCGGCTGACGGAGTTGTGTTCGAGCACCGTCGTGATGACGTGGTCGCCGGGGTTGATCGTCCCCTTCATGGCCATGTTCAGGGCGTCGGTGCCGTTGAGGGCGAAGACGATGCGGTCGGGCGACTTGCCGTTGACCAAGCGGTTGAGCCGGTGCCGGCCCTCGTCGAGGGCGTGCTCCGCGGCCAGGGCCATCTTGTGCCCGGCCCGGCCGGGATTGGCCAGGGAGGTCCGGGCGAACCGGTCCATCGCCAGGTAAACCTGCTCGGGCTTGGGGAACGTGGTCGCGGCATTGTCGAGGTAAATCACGGCAGGAACTCTTGGACGCGGATCGGTCCGAACGCTTCGCCGCGCAGAGTCAGCGGCACCACGGCGTCGGCTTCGAGGACCATTGTACGCCGGTAACCGGGCTTCTTCCCGCCCCGCGGCAGGGTGTGGACGTGCAACCGCCGCCCCGCCAGATCGACCACCCAGTACTCGGGAATTTTCGCCGCGGCGTAGAGCGCGAGCTTGACCCCGAGGTCGAACGCGAGCGTGGTCTCGGACACCTCGACGACCAGGGCGATTTGGCTCGGGTTGGGGTGGGCGTTGTCGTAAGCCGCGAACTCCCCTTGGGCGACGACGAAGTCTGGCTGCGGCAGGCTGTCGTTTGATAGGGCGACGGGGAGTTGGCACCTCACGAGCCAACCGTCCGGGCACCGCCTCGAAAGTAGGTACATGAGTCTCGTAGTCGCGGAAGCGTGGGGCGGTTTGATCGGAGCCTTCCGGGTGATGAGGCCGTGGATCAACTCCAGCTTCTCGTCGGGCGCGAAGATGTCGTGGCGGTCCATCGCCTCGAACTGATCGACCGAGATGGGGTAGGCGTAAGCCACCGTCGCAGCACGCGCCACGGCGATTTCAGGCGGCAGTTCGGCGACACTGGTCATGAATGCACTCCTCGGCTTGGCACGGGCGTCAGGAAGTCGCCGACGCGGATCGTGCCGAACGACTCGCCGCCGAGCGTCAACGGCACTTCGTCGTCGGTGCCCAAGACGGCGACGCTGCCGTAGCCGGGCTTCTCGCCGCCGCGCGGTAGCGTGTGGACGTGGAGCTTGCCGTTGGCCAGATCGACCACCCAGTACTCGGGGATCAGCGCCGCCGCGTACAGGGCGAGCTTGACGCCGAGGTCGAACCGCAGCGACGACTCGGAGACCTCGACAACCAGGGCCATTTGGGCCGCCGTGGGCTTGACGAAGTTGTAATCCCGGCGAGCACCGACCGCGATCGCAACGTCCGGCTCGGGCATACTGTCGTCGGGGATGACGACGGGGGCTTGCGACCGCACGGCCCACTTGGTACCGACCAGTGCGAGGAAGATGGCGGCCAGTTCGAAGGCCGTGAACGAGTGGGGGGCGTTGGTGGCCATTTTGCGGACGAGCACCCCGTGGATGAGTTCGATTCGGTCCTCGGGTCCGAGGCTTTCGGCCTCGATCAACTCTTCGTACAGGGCGATCGGGATCCGGTACAACTCCGCCCCGGCGAATGCGCGGGCGACTTCGGGCCGCGCGTCAGTCACGCTGGTCATTGCGACACCCCTGGGTTGTTCAGCGGCGGCAGGAAGTCGCCGACGCGGATCGCCCCGAACGCCTGGCCGCCCAGCGTCAACGGCACCTCGTCGCCCCGGCCGAGGACCGCGACGCTGCCGTAGCCGGGCTTCTTGCCGGCGCGCGGCAGGGTGTGGACGTGGAGCTTGTCGTTGGCCACATCGACCACCCAATACTCCGGGATCAGAGCTTCCGCGTACAGCAACAGTTTGACGCCCAAGTCGAGCCGCAGCGTCGAGTCGGACACCTCGACGACGAGCACGGTCTGCGCGGCGGTGGGCTGATGCACTAAGTAGTCCAACAGCGACCCCCGCGCGACCGAGATGTCCGGCTCGGGCATGCTGTCGTTCGAGGCGATGATCGGTTGTTGGCACCGGATGCAACACGACGCGCGGCAGCGATCGTAAAGCATAAACATCAACGTCGTCGTGGCGAACGTGTGCGGCGTGTGGGTGGTCATTTTGCGGGCCAGCATTCCGTGCAGGAGTTCGACCTTGTCGCCCGGCCCGAGGACGCCGTGGCGCGCCAACTCCTCGTACTTCTCGACCGTCAGGCGGTACGGCACCAGCCCGCCGGCCACTAGTGCGGCGGCGGTGACATCGGCGACGGCGGCGGTCTCGGGCGGGGCTTCGGCGACACGGGTCATGGGCGGCACTCCGTCACGGGACGGCCGGGGGACGACGACCTCCCCCGGCCCACGCTCATTCTACGCCGCGGTTAGAACCATTCCTTCTTGCCGACCTGGTACGTGGCGATGAAGTCCGCGTCCGACTTGGTCAGGTAGATGATCCCCTCGATGAACCCGACGATGCCGCCGGCCCCGCAGGTACACACCGACACGAGGAGCTGAATGATCCCCGGGGTCGTGTAGCCGAGGTAAAACTTGTGGGCACCGGTCCACCCGACCACGATGGCCAGGATGCCGGCGACCGTCTTCTTGCACTGAACTTCGTCTGCCATAACGCTCATGCCTCGGGAAAGTGTGCGTGGTCGCCCGCCGGAAAGCCCGACGGGACTCGGCGTATCATGCCGAGTCCCGCCGGGCGTGCAAGAGAAAAGCAGACGTTCGCAATACTCACCGCCGGAACCGGGCCAGTGCTTCGGCTTCGACTTGCTCCCAGGGGATGGCGGCGTGCGGGTTCGCGCGGTGGGCGGCCAGGCGGGCTTCGACCTCACGGGACTGGGCGTCCGTGAGCGGGGCGTTCTCCGCTTCCCGGGTCACACTGTCCCAGATGTCGTCCACCAAGGCGATGCGGTCGGCGACGCTCAGGCGGTCGATTCCCAGGGTCTGGAAGGCGGGTGACATCGGCGGACTCCCTTCTCGAAAACGTGCGGGAACGCACTCACCATACCACACCGCACCGGGCGCTCAATTGCCGATGTACTTGGCGTACAGGACGCGGGCGCGCTCGGTGTCGTCGGTCCCCTTGATGATCGCGCGGCCGTCCGGGAACACCGTGAACTCGTACCCGTCGGTGCCCTCGGTCACCGTGAACTTCATCAGGAACTTGTTCGCGCTCACGGCCGTCGCACCGTCCAGACCCTTGCGCAGTTCGGCGAAGTTCATCGTGCCGGTGCGGCGCTGACTGACCTGCACGGCGTTGCGGCCGCACAGCGAGGTCGTCTGCGTGCCGTGCTCGCCGTCGAGCCACTCGAACTGCCGCA
>JANYHV010000111.1 GCA_025362195.1 Fimbriiglobus sp.
CGTGACGAGCGGCGGGCTGTTGAAGGTGAACAACGCGAGCTTCACGACGGTGGGGACGCCGAGCTACGCGAACAAGATCGTGATCGGCAGCGGGGGGAGTTTCAAGAGCACCAACTCGACGTTCGCCTGGGACGCCGTGACCCTGAACAACGCGAGCGTGCTGGCCGCCGGGGACATCACGACCACCGCGTTCGACACGCCGCTCACGCTGCCCGTGAAGTTCGCCCCGATCCTCACCGGGAACAAGCGATTCCAGGACGTCGAGCTCACCGGGAAAACAGTCCAAGCCACCCTCACCCTCGCCCCGCTCGGGGTGGACGCGACTCAACAACGGTACGTGTTCCCGCAGGGCACGTTCACGATTGTCGCCGGGACCGCGCTGAACTTCGCCGCCGCCTCGAAAGTGTTGCTCAGGCCCGGTGCGACCGTGAGCGTGGGCGGCACGCTCTCGATCGACAGCCCGACGACTTTCGTCGCGCAGTACGGCGACAACACCAGCATCAGCGTCGCCAACGGCGGACTCTTGAATGCGAACAACGTGCTCTTTGCCACCGCCGGCACCCCCAGTTACACGTCCACAATTCTCGTCACCAGCGGGGGGGCGATCTCGGGCACGGGAAACACCTACGCCTGGACCTCGATGACGCTCGCGGGCGGCTCGACGGCCAAGCTGCAGTACAACTTCTGGTCGAACACCAAGCTCAACATTAGTAGTGGCGCGAACATTGCCCCGAACACGATCCGCAACAACGACTTCAGCGGCGTGTCGGTGGTCGCTTCCGGGGCGACCGGGGCGACGATCGACCTGACCAACAACTACTGGGGGTCGTCCGTCGCGGACGTCATCGGGGCGCGGCTTACGGACAAGGTGTACCCCAAGCCGGCCGGCAACCCGGCCCTGCCGACGGTCAACTTCACGCCCTTCCTGGCCGGCCGGCCGGTGCAGACCCTGCCCGTCGCCCCGGCGGCGATCACGTACAGCCCGACCGACCAGACGGTTCCGCTCTCGGCCAGCTTCCGCAGCCCGTCCGGGTCCGGTCTTGTGAATGTGAATACCGGTACGGTCACGTTCACCATCCTCAACGGGGCCACCCCGGTCGGCACGCCGCAGACGGCCGCCGTGTCCGGCGGGACGGCCGCGGCGACGTACACCGTCCCCGGCGGCACCAACGGCGGCACGTACACGATCCTCGCGGAGTACCGCGACGCCGGCAACGTCCTCGTCTCGTCGGACGACTCGCAGTCGCTCACCATTGTCCCCGTCGCCACGGCCACTCTCGGCCTGGACGCCACGCGCGTCTTCCGCGTCGCGGCCGGGGCGGTCACGCTCGCGGCCACCGTGACGAGTCCCGCCGGCACCGTGACCCAAGGGGCCGTGGTCTTCTCCGTCTACAACGGCGCGACCCTGGTCGGGAGTGCGACGTCGGGGAACGTGGGCGCGGGCGGCACCGCGACCGTGAGTTACACCTTGCCCGCGTCGCTGCCCGCCGGGACGTACACGGTCACCTCGGCCTACGGCGGCACGTCCAACCTCGGGGCGTCGAGCAGCCCGACGAACACCTTCACCGTCAGCCCCGCCGCCAGCACGACCGCCGCGGCGAACCGCACCCGGAGCTTCTCCGGCCTCGACCAGTCGGTCTCGCTCAGCGCAAGTGTCACCAGCCCCGCGGGCGTCGTCAACGGCGGCCTGGTGACGTTCACCCTGCGGAGCGGCGCGACGGTCGTCGGCACGGTCCCCGCGGGCACCGTCGTCAACGGCACGGCGACCGCGACGTACACGCTCCCGGCCAACACCCCCGCCGGCGTACTCACCATCGACGCGGCCTACGGCGGGTCCGGCAACTACGTCATTAGCGGCGACGCGGCGAAGACCCTGACCGTGACCCAGGCCGCGACGACGACGGCCGCGCCGACCGCGACGCCCCCGGGCTACGGCCTCGTGGACCAGACCTTCCCCGTCTCCGTCACGGTCACCAGCCCGGCCGGGGCGGTCGTCGCCGGCAGCGTCACGTTCTCGCTGCTCGACGCGCTCTCCGCCGTCGTCGGCACCCCGCAGACGTTCGCGGTCAACGGCTCCGGCGTCGCCTCCGGTCTCTACTCCCTGCCGGCCGGGCAGACCGCCGGCACGTACACCGTCACGGCCGAGTACAGCGGCTCGTCCAACTTCGTCGTCAGTACCTCGACGGCGACGACCGTGACCGTCGCCAAGGCGACGGCGATTGCCGCCGGGGCGGACGCGACGGCGACCTTCGCCGTCGCCGGCCAGTCGGTCGCCCTGACGGCGACGGTGACCAGTCCGGCCGGCGTCGTCGCCCAGGGGACGGTCACGTTCACGCTCCTCCTGGCCGGCGCGCCGGTCGGCGTGGCGGTGACCGCGAGCGTCGTCGCCGGCGCGGCCGGTGGCACCTACGCCCTCCCGGCCGGCCTCGCCGCCGGGTCGTACACGATCCGCACCGCCTACGCCGGCCTGACGAACTTCGTCTCCGTGACCGATTCGACTCACGTCCTCGTCGTGAGCGCCGCCGGGAGCGCCAGCCTGGCCGCCGGTGCGACCACGACCTTCGCCGTCGCGAGCCAATCGGTGACCCTGTCCGCGACGGTTACGAGCGCGGCCGGAATCGTCGCCGAGGGCACCGCCCTGTTCACCGTCCTGCTGGGCACGACGACGATCGGAACGCCGGTCTCGACGGGTGTTTCCGCCGGGGCCGCGTCCGTCGGCTACGCCCTGCCCGCGTCGCTGGCCGCGGGCGCGTACACCCTCCGCGTGACGTACACCAGCGGCAACTTCCTGACATCGACCATCGACTCGACGCTGACGGTGCAGACGGCCGCGACGACGGTCGCGGCCAGTCTCACCGCAGCCGCTTACGCCGTCGCGGCGCAGACCGTCACCCTGACCGCGAGCGTGACGAGCGCGGCCGGGGTCGTCGCCCAGGGGAGTGTGCTCTTCTCCGTGTTCGACGGGGCCACCCCGGTCGGCACGCCCACGCCGGGCGTCGTCGTCGCCGGCGTCGCCACCGCGAGCTACCCCCTGCCGGCCGGGACGAACGCCGGCACCTACCGCGTCCAAGCCGACTACACCTCCACCGGGGACTTCCTCGCCAGCGCCGACGCCGCGGGCAGTGTCGCGGTCGTCGCCGCCGCGACCGTCACCGCCGCCGCCGGCTTGACCGTCGGCTTCAGCACCGCCGGCCAGTCGGTCACGCTCACCGCGACCGTCACCAGTTCCGCGGGCGCGGTCGGCGTCGGCAGCGTCTCCTTCCGCCTGCTGGACGGCGGATCCGTCGTCGGCAGTCCGGTGACGGCGACCGTCGCCGGCGGCAGTGCGACGACCACCTACCTCCTGCCGGCCGGCCTCGTGCCCGGCGCGTACACCGTCGAAGTCACCTTCGGCACGACGGCCAACTTCGTCGGGTCGGCGGACGCGACCGGCCGCGTGATCGTGCAGCAACTCGCCACGACGACCGCCGCCACCGCCGCCGCAGCGATCTTCTCGGCCAACGGCCAGTCGGTCACCCTGTCGGCGGCCGTCGCGAGTTCCCTCGCGGTCGGCAGCGGTACGGTGACGTTCGCACTCTTCAGCGGCCCGACCGCCGTCGGCACCCCGGTGACCGCGACCGTCTCGGCCGGCCTGGCGACCGCCACCTACCCCCTCCCGCCCGGGACGCCGGCCGGCACCTACACCGTCCGCGCCGCGTTCGGCGGCACGGCGATCTTCGCGGCCTCGGCGGACGCCACCCGCACCCTCGTCGTCTCGGCGGCGGCCGTCACCGTCGCCCCGGCGGACGCGACCGCGACCTTCTCGCCGGGCGGCCAAACCGTGACCGTCACCGCGGCCGTCACCAGCCCCGCCGGCCCCGTCGCCTCGGGGACCGTCACCTTCACCCTCCGGCGCGGGCCGGTCGGCATCGGCGGGCCGGTCGTGGTCGCGGTCACCGCCGGTACGGCTTCGGCGAACTTCCCACTGCCGGCGGGCACCTCGGCGGGGGACTACGCGATCGCCGCGGCGTTCTCCGGCACGCGCGACCTCCTCGCCGCCGGCCCCGCCGCCGCCCGCCTGACCGTCGGCCGGGCGGCCCAGTCGATTGCCTTCGGGGCACTCGCGCCCGTCACCTTCGGCACCGGCACGGTCACCCTCACGGCCACCGCCGGTTCGGGCCTCGCCGTCGCCTACACCATCGTGTCCGGCCCGGCGTTCGTGGCCGGCACCACGCTGACCGTCACCGCCGCGGGCGAGGTCGTCGTCGCCGCCGGCCAGCCCGGCTCGACCGACTACCTGCCGGCCGGCGACGTGACGCAACGCCTGACCGTTCGCGCCGCCCCGGTCGTCCCGCCCGTGACGCCCCCTGTCACTCCCCCGGTCACGCCGCCGGTAACGCCGCCGGTCACGCCCCCGGTGACCCCGCCCGTGACTCCGCCGGGGGTCGTGCAGGCGCTCCAGGGCACGCCGCAGTTCGCCGTCGGGACGGACGCCGGCGGCACCCCGGACGTGCGCGTCTATAACCCGGACGGCACGCTCCGGACGACGATCCCGGCGTTCGATTCCGGGACCGTCGGGGGCGTCCGCACCGCCTCGGCCGACTTGACCGGGACGGGCAAGATCGACCTCGTCGCCGGGACCGGCCCGGGCACGCCGAACCGCGTCCGCCTGCTGGACGGCACGACCGGCGCGGTCGTGGCCGACTTCCAGCCGTTCGAGGCGTCGTTCACCGGCGGCCTGTTCGTCGCCGTCGGCGACCTGAACGCCGACGGCGTGCCGGATGTCGTCGTCACCCCGGACCAGAGCGGCGGGCCGATCGTCGTCGCGTACGACGGCGCGGCCCTGGCCGGCGGCCGGGTCGTGCAACTCAACCGCTTCTTCGGGATCGAAGACCCGGCCTTCCGCGGGGGTGCCCGGGCCGCCGTCGGCCTGGTCGCGGGCAGGCCGCAGGTGGTCGTCTCGGCGGGGTTCGGCGGCGGGCCGCGGATCGCCGTGTTCGACGGCCGGGACGTGGCCGCCGGGACG
>JANYHV010000275.1 GCA_025362195.1 Fimbriiglobus sp.
TTCGCCTTCGGGACGGCCGGCCTCGGGCGGTTGGTCCGCCGTCGCCGGGCTTAAGTCGGTCACTCGTGCCCGGGGTGGGCCGGCCCGCCGAAGTGCTTCGCCCGCTCGCGGGTGACCCCTTCGGCGGCGGTGTACCGGGTCGTGATGCCGGGCTGCGGGTACAGGCCGCCGCCGAGAATCAACGCGGCCAGCGTGAGCAGGGCGACCCGCTCGCGCTGGCCGATGGTCAGGGTCAACAGCGACTCGTGCTTAGCCCCGGTGAACAGGACGAAGTACGCCCGGACGACGGCGATGCCGTTGAACGCGGCCGCGATGACGACGACAACTCCCACGGCTAAACTCGTGTCGATGGCCGCATCGACGATCAACTCGCCCGACACGAAGCCGAGCGTCCCGGGGAAGCCGACGCAGGCCAGGCCGCTCACCAAGAAGCAGACGGCGAGCGTCGGGCTTTGGTCGTACAGGCCGCGGAAGTCGGTCAGGGCCAGCCGCCCGTACCGGGCCTCCAGGCACCGTAGCGTCAGGCCGAAACTGCCCAGGCTCAGCACGACCGAGAACCACAGGGCGAACGCCCCGGTCAGGCTGATCGCCGTGTGCAACTCCAGGCCGACCACCACCAGGGACGAGTGACTCAGGAAGACGAACGCGAAGAAGCGGCGGGCGTCGCGCTGCACCGTCGCCAGCGCGGCCGAGTAGACGGCCGTGAACAGCGATACCGCGCCGAGCGCCGCCAGCACCCAGTCCGGGGCGACCGGGAGTACCAGCCGCACGGCCGCGAGCACGCCCAGCAGCGGCGTCGTGAACAGCAGCGCCGTGCCGAACGACGCCTGCTCGAACAGGTCGGTCACCCAGGCGTGCAGTGGGAAAATGCCGACGCGGATCAGCACGCCGAGCGTCATCGCCGCCGCCCCGGCCTCGGGGTACCGCAGCGACACGGCGTACCCGCAGGCCAGGCAGGCGAGGCTCGCGGCCATGTGCAGGGCGAACACCCGCGTCGGCCGCCCGCGGCTGCGCAACTCGGCGTACACCGGTACCACGTTCAGGGCCAGCAGCGCGATCAGCAGCGTCGCGTCCTGGCAGGCGAACGTCGCCAGGCGGATCGCCTCGTTGACGAACATCGACGCGAACGAGAAGCGGCGCATCTTCGACCGGGGCGTCGCCAGGACCGTCAGCAAGTGCAGCAACGCCACGGCCGGGACGAGCGGGGCGGTCAGGTCGTCGAGCTTGAACACCGGGGTGCCGAGCCACCGGCCGACGGGATCGACGCCGGGGCCGGACGCGGGCGCGAGGCCGGCGTGGAAGCCGAGCCAGGCGACGAACGTGCAGGCGAAGGCGACCCCGGACGTGACCAGGGCGATGCGCAACCGGTGCCGGCCGGGCCGCAGGGCGACGACGGCCGCCCCAACGAGGCACGTCACCAGCGCGAGTTCGAGCCAGGGCACCGCGAACAGTGGGTTCATTCGACTTCGACCGTTCGGGGCGAGGAGGGGCCGTTGACGGCCGCGGTCGTGCGGAGTTCGAGCCGGTCGCAGGCTTGCAAGGCCCGGACCACCGGCGACACGACGTAGGTGTTCAACGCCGTGTCCAGGAAGCCCCGGTCGATGGCCAGGCGGTACAGCGCCCGCGACAGCGGCGACGCCGGCCCGTCCGGGGCCGGGAGCGCGCCGCCCAGGTTGTTCTCGAGGTCCCGGTAGTCCCGCAGCAGCGACGGGGCGCGGACGAATTGCAGCGTCCGCAGGCAGGCGTGGCCGATCAGGTGCGTCAGCGCGAAGTAGTCCCAGCCGACGCCGATCTCGGCGACGATCAGGCCGACCTGGGTGAGGGACGCGAACGACAGCGCCGACTTGATGTCGGTCTGCACCCGGGCGGCCAGGGCGGCGAACACCGCCGTCGTCAGGCCGAGCGCGATCACGACCCCGGTGAGGACCGGCGAGCACTCGATCAGCGGGGCGACGCGGAGCAGCAGGTACGCGCCGAGGTGGACCGACATCGCCCCGTAAAAGACGGCGCTGGACGGGGTCGGGCCTTCCATCGCGCGGGGCAGCCAGCCGGAGAACGGCACGAGGGCCGACTTCCCGGCCGCGGCCAGGATGAGCAGCCCGCCGATGACCAGCGCGTCCACTTGGGGCACGTTGCACACGCCCTCGGGCCAGGGCTGGGCGCTCAAGAGTTGGTCGAAGTCGCCGCGGCTCGCCCGGTGGTGCATGACGACGGCGGCCAGCAGCAGCGCGGCGTCCGACACGCGGTAGACGACCCAGACGCGCAGGGCGTTGACCGACGGGGCGGGCCGCTCGTGGAAGAACGCGACGAGCAGGGCCGACGACAGGCCGACCAACTCCCACCCGGAGAACAGCGTCTCGATGGTGCCGGCCAGGGACGCCGTGACCATGCCCAACACGAACAGCGCATACAGGGTGAAGAACCGGTTGTACCCGCCCTCGCGGTGCATGTACCGGGACGCGAACTTGCCGACGATGCCGCACAGCAGGTACGACAGCAGGAGCATGGCCGTCGAGAGGCGGTCGTAGACGAACTTGACGTCGAACACGTAGTCCGGCACGACGACCCACGCCCCGGCGTCCAGGACGACGTGCCGGGACCCGCCCGCCTGCATCAGCGCGAACACGCCGACCGACGCCCCGAAGCCGACGAGCATGGCGGCGCGGACCAGGGCGTTGATCGCCGCCTCGGACGGCCGCACGCCCACCAGCGACGCCACGCCGAGGACCAGCACCAGGGCGAACGGGGCGAGGACCGGCACGACGCCCACGACCGGGAGGAGCGCCGCGCAGAGGTCGGGGTCGGTCACGCGTCGATCTCCGCGAAGGGCAGGTTCTCGCGGGACCCGCGGTACCAGTCGGTCGAACTCCTGGCCCGCGGCAACTCGGCCGCTTCGACGTGGTACGGCACGAACTCGCCGTCCTGGAACAGGTGCATCCCCGGGCCGTCGATGTCCAGGACCGCGACCTGCACCCAGCCCTTGAGGATCAGTCCGCCGATGTTGGGATTGTCGTAGATCATCGCCCGCGCGATGGCCGTCGTCGTTTCGAGCACGATCATCAGCCGGACGGGGTCGTGGATCTCGACCATCTGCCACGGCAGGCCGGTCCGCAGGTCGCTGGCCGCGCCGTCCATCACGCCCAAGAGCGAGGTGACGTTGTGCGGCAACTTCGACCCGGAGCCGTACCCGGGGGAATCGACGTAGGAGAAGTAGTACTCGAGGTTGATGCCGCCGCAGACGGGCACCACCGCGCCCATGATGCGCGTCAGCACCGCGCCAGTGGGGTCTTGCGTCGGGTCGTAGGAGGTGAGGAAGGCGCGGCGGTCGAGGTACAGGCCGCGGGTCCGCTCGCGGCGGCCGACCACGCAGATGGCGTTCGACGCGTGCCCGCACTCCGGCCGCGTCTGGCCGAGGTCTTCGCTCCGCTCCTCGACGTGCCGCTTGGCCGCGTCGAACGACTGGTTCAACGGGGCCGACAGGAACCGCCGGGTCCGCTCGTGGGCGTTCCGCCGGGCCGCCTGATCGACGACGGCCAGGACCGCGTCGAACGCCGGCTTCGCCCCGCCGGGGACGAGGTCGCCGTCGAGGACCGTGACCGTGTCATTGCAGGTGTTGTGGAAGCCGCCGACGAACCACGTCGCCGCGGGGACGGTAATGCCGGTCGCGTGCAAGTTCTCCCGGACGCGCGGGTCGTTGAGGATCGCCGCGAGGACGCGGGCGTTGGGGCCGCCGCCGCTGCCGCCGCACGCCCCGCAGTCGTAGGCCGACTTGTGGGGGTTGTTCTGGCTGTTCGAGCCGTGCCCGAGGACGACGACGAACGGGGCGAACGTCTTCGTCAGCCCGACGTCTTCGAGCAACCGCCGGCCGAACGCGGTCATCTCGGCGACCGTGAACCCGAGGTGCGCCGCCTCCTTCGCCGGCGGGTCGGCCTGCCGCTCCAGCGACAGGACCGTTTGCGGCGGGCTGCGGAGGACCGTGCCGACGCGGGTCCGCAGGCGGGACGTGGTCCGGGGGGTCATGATGCGCATGGTCAACGGGATCGACGCGAGCGCGCCGAGGACCGACGAGATCGCGGCCCCGACGACGGCCGTGCGGCTGAGCGTGTGCATCGTGTGGGCGACCCGGCCCCACACCCGGCGGCGGCCGGCGCGGGCGGACGAACTCGCCTCGAACGCCGTGGCGACCCGCTCGCACACGTAGTGCCCGGGCTTGATGACGACCGGGCAGAGGGGCACGTAGTGGGCGTCGGCCGCGCCCTTGTAGTACATGGCCACGCTGTAGAACCCGGCCGCGCCGAAGGTCTCGGCGTCCGGGGCGATCTCCTCGACGTGCCGGCGGAACGACTCCTCGCGCTCGTCCAGGCAGCAGATCAACTGGAAGCGCGGACTCGTCGGCGTGCCGTTGGCGTGGCCGCCGTGCAGGGCGAGCGCGTCGAGCGTCTGGACGCGGAACTGCCGCTCGAACGCGGCGTGGAACACCCGGCGGCGCTGCAGGCTCGGGAACGCCGCCAACTCGGCGTACAGCGTCGCCCACTGGTCCGCCGTCAGCGCGTGCAGCGCCTCCGGCGACCAGCCGAGGACTTGGGCCAACTGGAACACCAGCGCCGCCCGCTGCTCCGGGGTGAGGGCCGGGGCCGGGGCCGCGACCGCCGGCAGGGCGTCGAGGCCGCCGGGGCCGAGGCGCGCCGCCAGGGACTCGGCCGCGACCCGGTCGAGGACGAGGCGCACGGCCAGGAACTCGTCGAGGCTGCCCTTGGTGATGGCGTGGGCGACCGAGTCGGCGCGGACTTCGACCTGCTGGACCATGCCGCCCCAGCCGCGGAGGGCCAGGAAGGTCGCTTCGAGGAACGCCGCCCAGTCGGCCTCGGGCAGGTCGAGGAGGTGCAGTTCGCGGGCGACGATGTCGGTCGGGGCGACGCCGCGGAGGCGGTTCAACTCGGCGGGCAGGGCGGCCGCCCAGGCGTCGAGCAGGCCGGGGGTGCCGGTGTACAGCGCGGTGAACGCGGCCAGGAAGCCGTGCTCGCGCTCGGGCAGCGGCCACCGGGACACGCCCTGGTCGAGGTACGCCGCCGTGAACCGCGTGAGCACCTCGTTCACGCCGGCGTCGGCGTCGGGGCCGCCGGCCGCCAGCACCCGGTCGCGCGGCCGCAGCAGTCGCGCCGCCGGGGTGACCGGCAGCGGGGCCAACTTCGCCCCCCGCACGGCCACCCGCCAGATCGACTCCAGCGCGAACGCCTCCCAGTCGGCGTCCGACCAGCGCGGCACGCGGCCGACGCCGCCGAGGCGGGCGAACGCCGGCCGCAAGACTTCGGGCACGGGCCCGGTGACGAGGTCGCGCAACACCCAGCGGCGCGTTTCCCCGGGGAGCCGCCGGCCGGCCGGGGTCGCGTCCCGGCGGAGCCGCGTCAGCGCGTCGGTCTCGGCCATGAACCAGGCGAGTTCCGCCGGCGGGCCGATGCGCAGCGGGGACTCCATCATCCCCGCCCGCAGGTGCAGCCGCGTGCCGAAGCCCAGGACGCGCTCGCCGGCCCGCGCGCCGAGGTCGTGCTGGAGCACTTCGCGCACGTCGGCCGGGCGGATGCGGCCGAGGCGGAGCTTGTCCCGGTAGGTCTCTTCGGTCAGGTACGGCTTGCACCCGAAGACCGCGCCGCCGTGCTGCACCCCGGCGTCGAACGCCTGGTCCTCGAAGGCGTGCAGGGTGTTGTGGTGGATGAAGACCGTGATCGGGCCTTGGGCCGGCAGCAGGTGCGCGGCGTGGTCGATCACGCGGCGGAGGCTCTGGGCGGACGTGGGGCCGGGCGGAGGTGCCGTCTCAGGGTGGGCGTCGGCGCGATCGGCCACGGCGAACCTCGGGCGCGGGGAACAGGTCGTCAACGCCCGGTCAATCGAGCAACCACCGTGCCGCCCCGGATTTCGGCTCGAATCGCCCGCTTTCGCGGCACCCCGCGGGCGGGTCTGGCCGCGGAACGCGCACCCTGGTCCCGCTCAGAACAGCCGCCGGCCGCGGTTCGGCCGCCGCCACTCGGACAAGAGTTTGCGCTGGGACGTGCTCATCGGGTAGTCGGCCACCTCCGCCGCCGGCACCGTGCGCGCCTGCGCGTAGTGCCCCGCCGCGAAGGACCCGCCGCGGATCGTCGCCTCGAACCCGGTGAGCGTGATGGCGAAGCGGGTGACGCCGTGCCGGACCGTCGCCACCTCTTCGCCGAGCGTCGGCGTGAAGCCGGTCAGTTCGCGGACCACCCGCACGGCCGCCGCTTCGAGGGGTTCACCCGGGCCGACTTCCCCGTGCGGGACTTCCCACATCCCGGCCCACCGCGCGGCGTCCGGCCGCCGTTGAAACAGGCAGACGGCCGCATCGTCGTGCAGGATGACGCCCACTTCGGCGACGGTCGTGATCGCCTTCGCCTTGGCCTTCGGCGGGATCGTCGCCTGCCGCCCGAGCCGCTTCGCTTCGCACCACTTGGCCACCGGGCACGCCTCGCACCGCGGCGCGACCGGCGTGCAGACCGTCGCCCCGAGTTCCATGACCGCCTGGTTGAAGTCGCCGATCCGCGCGTCCGGCAACACGGCCGTCGCCGCCGCCCAAACCCACTTCTGGCCCGGCCCGGCGCGCGGGTCGAGCGGGGACGCGAACCACCGGGCCAGCACGCGCAAGCTGTTCGCCTCGACGATCGGCAGCTTCCGCTCGAACGCCTGCGACAAGACCGCGCCTAGGATGTACCGGCCGACGCCGGGCAACTCCGCCCAGACGGCCGGGTCGTCCGGCAGCGCGTCGCCGTGGTCGGCGACGAGTTGCTTGGCCGCAGCGTGCAGGTGCCGCGCCCGCCGGTAGTAGCCGAGGCCCTGCCACAAGTGCAGCACCTGCTGCTCGTCGGCGTTGGCCAACCGGCGGACGGTCGGGAAGGCGGTCAGGAAGCGCTCAAAGAAGGGGACGACGGCGGCGACGGTCGTCTGCTGGAGCATGACCTCGCTGACCCAGATCGGGTAAGCGTCCCGCGAGTCCCGCCACGGCATCGGCCGCCGGTTGACATCGAACCAGGCCAGCAGCGCCTTGCGCAACGCCGGCAGCGTGCGCGTCGCCCACGTCTCGGGCAGGGCGAAAGGCGGGTCGGGAGGTCGCGTGGCCAACGGGGAAAGCCTTGAGGATTTGAAATTCTTGTCAGCCCGAACGGTCGCGGGACATTGTACTCTCCGGCTCGACGCCTTCTCGACGGCCGAGCATCGGGCGCACGGAAAGTCCGACATCGGTCCGGCCGGTCGGCCCTACCCGTGCCGGCCGGTGAACGGGTTGTCGGCTTGCTCGGCCGCGACGGTCGTCGGCGGGCCGTGCCCGGGGAAGACTTTCGTGGCGGGCGGGAGCGTGAACAGCTTGGCGTGGATGCCGTCGATCAGTTGCCGGTGGCTGCCCCCGGGGAAGTCGGTCCGGCCGACCCCGCCGGCGAAGAGGACATCGCCGCCGAGGACGACGCCGGGGTCGCCGTCCGTCCCGGCGATCACGTACACGACGTGGCCCGGCGAGTGCCCGGGGACGTGCCGGACTTCCAGCGTCAGCCCGGCGAATTCCACCGTCTCGCCGTCGTCGAGCAGTCGGTCGGCCGGGGGTGCGACGACCGGCGTGCCGAACGGGGCGCTCAGGTTCAGCATGGCGTTGGTCAGCATCGGGGCGTCGAGCCGGCCGATCAGGACCGGGGCGGCCGGGGCGTGCTCCTTGAGCCGGTCCACCCCGGCGATGTGATCGACGTGCCCGTGCGTCAGCAGGATCGCGGCGACAGTCAACTGCTTGGCGACCAGGTGCGCGACCAGGCGGTCGGCGTCGAACCCGGGGTCCACGACGACGACCTCGGGCCGGCCGGGCAACCCGACGACGTAGGCGTTTTGATCGAACTGCCGCGAGGTGACGACGGCGAGGCGGACGGCCACGAGAAAATCCCCGGACGGGCGGAGCGAACAGACAGTCCCGGCAGTTTATCAGCTTGTTCGGGCCGCGACGGCCGGCGTATGATGGTATGCAAGCTGCTAGACTGGTGCTAGGTTCGCTCGACCCACACTCGAAACTCCTGGAGGCCCGCCCCGGCGGGACACACGCGATGCGCGGGAACAATACTTACGCACTCGACAACGCCTACGAGGGCGACCTCGAATCGGTCGCCAACTCGCCGGCCACGGTCCGGGCCGCGTTCATCAAGCGGACCTACGGGCACGTGTTCGCCTCGGTCCTGGCGTTCGTCGCCCTCGAAGCGGTGATCTTCAAGTCCGGCGCGGCCGACGCGATTCTGAAGAGCGTGTTCACCGGCGGCGGCAAGGCGGCCTGGATCATGCTCATGGTCGCCTTCGTCGGCGGCGGGTACGTCGCCCAGATGATGGCCCACTCCCGGTCGGTGGTCACGCAGTACCTCGGGCTGGGCGGGTACATCCTGCTCGAAACCCTGATCTTCCTGCCGATCCTGTACCGGGCCGACCTGATGTCCCAGGCCAGCGGCCAGCCGTTCATCGCCCAGGCGGGGATGGTCACGCTGCTGGTGTTCGGCGCCCTGACGACCTTCGTCTTCGTGTCCGGCAAGGACTTCGGCTTCCTCGGGCCGATGCTGACCGTGCTGTCGTTCGCGGCCCTGGGCCTGGTGATCGCCAGCGTCGTCATCGGCTTCTCGCTCGGCCTGGTCTTCTCGGTGGCGATGGTCGTGCTGGCCGCCGGCATGATCGTCTTCCAGACCTCGGAGATCATGCGGACGTACGGGACCGACCAGCACGTCGGGGCGGCCCTCGCCCTGTTCGCCTCGCTGGCGACGATGTTCTTCTACATCCTGCGAATCTTCATGGCGACCAGCAGCAACGACGACTGATCCGGCCGCGACGTGCTAAAATCGAGAAAGCCGACGGTGCGAACCGGCGGCTTTCGTTTCGTCCCCTCGTTCCCTTGGCCGGCCCCCCGCGAGGTTTCCCGATGGCGGCATTCGTGCGACGGCTCGGCGCGGTCGGTGCGGCGCTTTTGTTGGCGGCGTTGCCCGGCGTGGCGGCGTCCCCCGACCCGGCGACCTTGCGCGTCTTGCCCGAAGAAACCGCCCGCGCCCGGGTGCTGGTGCGGCGACTCGGCAGCGACATCTTCCGCGAGCGGGACGACGCGACCCGCGAACTCGGCGCGATGGGCCGGCGGGCGCTGGTCGCCCTGGACGAAGCCCGGAGCGACCCCGACCCCGAAGTGTCGGCCCGCGTCGGCCAACTCCACCCCCGCGCGACCCGGGACGAGATGACGGCCCGCGCCGCGGCCTTCCTGGCGGACGCCGACGGCAAATACGAGCACGACATCCCGGCCTGGCCGAAGTTCCGCGCCGCCCTGGGCGACGGCCCGGCCGGTCGGGAACTGCTCACCGAACTCCTCGCCGACCGGGCCAACCTGGACGTGCTGATCCAACTCGGCGGGGCGTCGGCCGCACTCACGCCGGGGCTGACCGCGCTGGCCGGCGGCTCCGCGGCCGTGCGGCTGGAGGCCGCGCCGCCGGTCGGCTTGCACCGGGCGCTGGCGGCGCGGAAGCAACTCCTCCAGGCCGCGATGAACCCGCTGCCGACCGTCCGCGCCACCGGGGTCGTGCCGAAGCTGCCGACGCCGGCCGAGTTCGCGCTGGTCCTGCTCGCCGAGTCGTTCGCCCCGGAAGTCGAGTCGCCGCCCGACGGCACGCAGTTCGCCACGGCGCAGCACTTTTACGCTCAAGGGGTGAAGCAGGCGATCGACGGCGGGCAGAAGTTCGCGCCGGCCCTGCGGCAGTTGACGTGGCGGTGGCTCGAAAGCCGCCCCGGGCCGCGCGGCCCGTCCACGGCGGTCGGCCTGGGGCTGTTCCTGCAACTCGACCCGAACCGGTTGGCCGGACTGGCGGCGCGGACGCTCCGGCAGCGGTCCGGCATCCCCCACGACAGCGCCCAGGCCGTCGCCGCCGTCGCCCAGGCGAAGGGGGTCGAACACCTGGCCGCGCTGACCGCCGCGTTCACCGACGAGCGGCCGCTGTTCAGCCAGGCCAACCTGGGCGGGTTCGACGTTCACGTCTGCGATTTCGCGCTGGCGACGGCCGTCCAACTCACCGGCCAGCGGCCCGAAGACTACGGCTTCGGCGTGCAGAACCTGCCGAAGCCCGGCGCGCGGCCCAGCCACATGACGTACTTCTTCAAGACCGACGCGAAGCAGACCGCCGGCCAGAAGAGCCGGGCGGCGTTCGAGAAGTGGCGGGCGTTCGAGGCGGGGCAACTCGGCAGCGTCCTCGGCGGCCCGCTGGCCGACCGCGTGACGACCGCCCGGTTCCCCGACCGCGCCGCCAAGCCCGACCCCAAGCCCCTCGTCCTGCCGAACGACGACTGACGCCGGCGGAAGGCGACATCCTCAGGCTGGCGCTTCTTCTGTAGCTGGCCTCTGTGAGGCCGGACGCGCCACCCGAGGAGGACGACTCACGCTTGTGGGGAGCGCAGTCCTGCCTCACAGAGGCCAGCTACAGAAGACAGGATTTCCCAGGGCGGTTGACCTCCGCATGAGGGGAGCGCAATCCGTCTTCGGTCTTTCTTCTGTAGCCGGCCGCTGTGAGGCCGGACGCGCTTCCCGGGGCGGTTGACTCCCGCTTGCGGGGAGCGCAATCCGGCCTCACAGCGACCGGCTCCAGAAGAGGAAAACCGCCGGCGCGATTGGCTCATCGATTCTGTTCTTCTGTAGCTGGCCTCTGTGAGGCCGGTCGGCTTCCCGGGGCGGTTGACTCCCGCTTGCGGGGAGCGCAATCCGGCCTCATAGAGGCCAGCTACAGAAGACCCGCCTTCGGCGGTCGCCGACTTCGGGTTACTTCAACTGCATCGCCGCGCCGTCGCTCAGGCCGGCGACGGCCGACTTGCCGTCCGGGGCGAAGGTCAGGCTCGTCACCGGGGCGGGCAACTTCCACGTCTTCAGTGGCACGCCGGCGAGGGTCCACGTCTTCACGGTACCGTCGTCGAAGAAGACGCCGAAGCGGTCGCCGGTCGGGGCCGTGACGACGCCCATCGGGCCGGGGCCGCCGGGGAACGGCGCGCCGGCGGCGCGGTCTTTGACGCCGGCGATGCGGAGTTGCCCGGCCGCGTCGATGGCGACCAGCTTCGACTTGTCCGGCGAGAACGCCATGTCCCGCACGCCGACGGGGGCCAGCGGCCAGTCGCCCCCGACCCGCTCCTTGGTGGCGAAGTCCCACAGGCGGACGGTGCCGTCGTCGCCGGCCGTGGCCACCAGGCCGAGGTCGGCCGACAGGGTCGCGCAACTCAGCCGCCGGCCGCGCTCGACGATTTGGGCCACGGGCTTGCCGGCGGCGTCGAACAGGTCGAACGTCGAAGTCCCGTCCGGCTGGGAGCCGACGCAGGCCACGCGGCCGGTCGCGGCGTCGGCGTGCAGCGAAAAGTTCATCTGCCCCGGCCCGGTCGCCGCGCTCCGCAGTTCGCGGCCGGCCCCGGCGAGCGCCCACCAGCGCACGCGGCCGTCGCTCCCGGAACTCGCCAGCGTCTCGTCCGACAGGAACGCCAGCACGTTGACCGCCGCCCCGGACCCGGTCAGCGTCGTCAGCAGTCGGCCGTCGGCCAGCGACCAGATTTTGATCGCCCGGTCCCGGCCGGCGGTCGCCAGGAGCAGCCCGTTCGGGCTGACCGCCACCGCTTGAACCGCCCCGGTGTGCCCGGCGGTCGCCGCGGCCTCGGCGCGGGGCACGTCGAAGCGGCGGACGGTCTTGTCCGCGGACGTGGACAGGACCGCGCGGCCGTCGGCCGTGAAGGCGACCCCGGTGACCCAGTCGGCGTGCCCGCGGAAGGCGCGGACCTCGGCGAGGCCGGCCGTACTCCACAAGCGCACCGTCGCGTCCGCCCCCCCGAGCGCGAACAGTTTGCCGTCCGGCGAAAAGGCGACGGCCGACAGCGGCGACACCGGGACGGCGACCGGGGCCGGGGCGGGCGCGACGCCGACCGGCGGCAGGCCGTACCCCATCGCCGCCCCGGTTTTCGGCGCGCCGGCCGACGGTTCGAGGCGGGCCAACAGCGTCGGAGCCGCGGCGTCGTTGACGGTCCACAGCTTGGCCAGGCCGTCGCCGCCGCAGGTGAGCAGCCGCACGCCGTCCGGGTGGAAGGCCGCCGCGCCGACGCCGGACGTGTGGGCCGCAATCGAGGCGACGCGGACCGGGTCGCCGGTCGCCGGGGCGGTCAGGATCGTCAGCGTGCCGTCGGCCGTGCCGACCGCCAGGCGGGTGCCGTCGGGCCGGGCCGCGAGGGCCGTCACCGGCGACCCGGCGGCCCACGCCCCGAGCGGTTTCCCGGCCGCGTCCCAGGCCCGCACCGTCTGATCGACGCCGCCGGAAAAGACCCGCCGCGTCGGGCCGTTGGCCGTCACCGCGAGCACGGCCGACGTGTGCCCGGCGAGGTCGGTCGCCCGGCCGGTGGTCGCGTCCCAGAGCTTGACGAGCCGGTCGCCGGACGCCGTGGCGAGGACCGTATCGCTCAAGTAAGCGAGGGCCGGCACCGCCCCCGCGTGCCCGGTCAAGGACTTCACCAGCTTGCCCGTGGCCGAGTCGTACAGCCGCGCGACCTTGTCCGCGCCGACCGTGGCGAACGTCGTCCCGTCCGGGCTGACGGCGACGTTCCACAGCGAGTCGGTCGCGTCGGCGGACTTGCGGCTCTCGTCGTCCGCGGTCAACGGCCAGAGTTGGAGCGTGCCCTCGACGGTCCCGGCCGCGACGACCGTGCCGTCGGGCGAGATGGCCACCGCGCTCACCCCGACTTCGCGCGTCTCCCCGGCGCTCGGCAGGGCGGCGCTGGTGAAGGTGGCGAGGGTCTTGCCGGTGGCCGTCTCCCAAACGCGGGCCGTGCGGTCGGCCCCGCCGGTGACGAACCGCGTGCCGTCGGGCGTCGCGGCCAGGGCACCGACCCGGCCGGCGTGCCCGGTGTACGTGCGGACCGTGCCGCCGACCGCCCCGGCGACCGCCGCGGCCGGGTCCGGGCCGGTCGTGAGCTTGACGCGGGAGTCCCCGCCGCACGTCAGGACGTTGGGCGTCTCGCCGACGAAGGCGACGCCGAAGTTGCCCTCCCCGCCGGCCGTCACGGTCAGCCCGAGGAGTTGCGGCTTGACCTCGTCCGCGAACGGGTAGACGATCAGCGCGCCGTCGGCCGTGACGCTGGCGATCAACCGGCCCGCCCCCTTCCCGGCCGACACGGCGACGGCTTCGATGCGGCCGGCCAGTTCCGGGTACTTCAGCTTCGCCTTGCCCGTGCTCAAGTCCCAGACGATGAGCATTCGGTCGTCGCCGCCGCTGACGAGGTACTTGCCGTCGGGCGTGAACGCCAGCCCGCGGGCGGCCGCCGCGTGCCCGGTCAGGGTCTGCGTCCGCTCGCCCGTCGCCGCGTCCCAGACGTGGATCAGCTTGCCCCCGCTGGACGCGACCGTCTTGCCGTCCGGGGCGAAGGCGACGTTCGGCACGCGGAGCACGTTGGTCGGGTCGGCCGGGGCCGCGGCGTGCCCGCGGTACGTCAAGAGTTCCCGGCCGTTCTCGACGTTCCAGACCTTGACCGTGCCGTCCCGGGACGACGTGGCCAGCCGCCGGCCGTCGGGCGCGAAGCTCATGCCGGTGACGCGGTCGGCGTGCCGAAAGTGGCCCCCGCCGAACGCCCGGGTCACCCCCGCCGGCAGCGGCGCGGCCGGGACCGGGATCGCCCGCCGGGCCTCGCGGACCAGCCGCAGGGCCTGCGCCGCGTTCCCGGCGTCGGCCGCCGCCTTGGCCCGCGCCGCGAACTCGTCCGCCGCGGCCAGGTCGGCCGGCGGAGCCTTGGCCTCGGCCCGCTCCTTGTCGAACGCGGCGACGGCCTCCGAGTACGCCGGCCCCTCGGCGGCCGGGGCGAGGAGCGCGAGCAGGCAGACGCCGAGCAGGGCCAGGGGAGCGCGGGTGCGGGGCATGGGCGTCTCGCGGGGTCGTTCGGGGCGGGCCGGTGCCCTGAGTATACCGCCTTCAACCGCCGTTCGTGCCGCCCGAACGCGCTTCCCGCCACCGCCGGCACAGGTCGGTCGCCGCCCCGGCCCACGCCGGGAAGTCGAACGCGAACCCCGAGTCGAGCAGCCGGCCTGGGACGACGCGGCGGCTCTTCAAGACCAGTTCGGTTTCCGTTCGCATCAGTACGGCCCCGACTTCGAGCACCCACCGCGCCGCCGGCAGGCCGAAGCCGACCCCCGCGGCGGCCCGCAAGCCCCGCATGAACTCGGCGTTCGGCACCGGGCTCGGCGACGCGACGTTGACCGGCCCGCACAACTCGGCGTGGTCGAGAATCCAGGAAACGCACCGGACGAAGTCGCGGTCGTGGACCCACGAGACGTACTGCTCGCCGTCGCCGTTCGTGCCGCCCAGCCCCTTGCGGACCAGCCCGAGCAGCACGTCGAAGATGCCTTCGCGGTCGGGACTCATCGTCACGGCGGACCGGAGCAGCACCTTGCGCGTGTGCGGCGTGACCGCCTCCTCGCAGGCCCGCTCCCAGGACTTGGCCACGTCGATGCTGAACCGCCAGGTGTCCGGGGCACCGACCTCCGTCTCCGCGCCGCCCAGGACGCCCGTCGCCTCGTCGTGCGGCGGACCGTAGGTGTGGGCGTAAATCGTCGCCGTGCTGGACTGCACCCAGACCCGCGGCGGCCGGGCAGCCCGGGCGATGGCTTCGCCGACGGCCCGCGTCGAATTGACCCGCGAGTCCAGGATCAGCTTGCGGTTCGCGGCCGAGTACCGGCAGTTGACGCTCCGCCCGGCCAGGTTGATGACGGCGTCCGCCCCGTCGAGTTCGCCCGCCCAATCGCCGACGGTCACGGCGTCCCACGCCACGACGCGCCACGGGGCCGGCGTCGGCGTGCGGCTGAGCACTACGACCTCGTGGCCGTCGGCGACGAACGCGCGGGCCAACAGCGTGCCGACCTGCCCGGTGCCGCCGGGGATGACGATCTTCACGGCTCACGCCTCCGGGGGGTCTAGAAAGGTAGCTTGACTATCCAACCGCGAACCGCGGTTGCCGGCTAACCCGGTGGCCGAGCGATCGGAGCGTGTCGGTGATCCTGTCGAACTCCGGGCCTCGGGCAGGTTTTCGGCTCCGCCGCAGGCGACTCTTGTTAGCCCGACGCGCTAGCGAGGGTCGAGCGGTCGAGGGCAAGGTGGCCGTCGATGACCGCTCGGCCGACGACTCCCGACATCCTGTATCTGCACTCCAGCATCGTCCAGACCCGCGATTTCGCCCGCACCGACTCGGGCAAGGCCATGGCCATCCGCTTCGCCAGCCTGGACTCGTTTATCGCGCTGATGTTCGCCTTCTTCATCAATGCCGCCTCGTTCGCGGCGGTTCTCGTCGGGCTGGCCATGATGCGCGAGAGCGAGCTGGTCGCCGG
>JANYHV010000117.1 GCA_025362195.1 Fimbriiglobus sp.
CGCCGGAGCGGTTCGTCGGCGTGCAAGACCTGGACGGGGCCGACGTGCCGGTCTTCGCCCGCGGGGACGCCAACAAGCCGCGGCCGGAGCGCGAGCCGCGCAAGTACCTGGCCGTCGCCCGGACGGCCGGGGCCGCGGCGAAGACCGGGAGCGGGCGGCGGGAACTGGCCGACGCCGTCGCCGGCCCGGACAACCCGCTGACCGCGCGCGTCTTCGTGAACCGCGTCTGGCACCACCTGTTCGGCCGCGGCCTGGTGCCGACGACCGACAACTTCGGCCTGCTCGGCGACCGGCCCAGCCACCCCGAGCTGCTCGACTACCTCGCCCACCGGTTCGTCCACGAGCACCGCGGGAGCGTCAAGAAACTCGTCCGCGAACTCGTCCTGACGCGGGCGTACCAGGTGGCCGGCGGCGTGCCCCCGGAGGCCGACGCGACCAACCGGCTGCTGTCGCGCTTCCCCCTGCGGCGGCTCGAAGCCGAGGCGGTCCGCGACGCCGTCCTCGCGGTCAGCGGCACGCTCGACCGCACCGCCGGCGGCGAACCGGTCCCCGTGCCGCACGCCCTCGCCGGGTCCGGCAGCGACAGCGGCAACAACTACCCGCCGAGCGGCCCGACCGACGGCGACCGACGGCGGAGCCTGTACTTGGGCAGCCGCCGCAGCTTCCCGAGCACCTTCCTCGACGTGTTCGACAAGCCGACGGCGCTGAACACCTTCGGCCGACGGGACGTGTCGAACGTGCCGACGCAAGCGCTGACGCTGTTGAACGACCCGTTCGTCCAGGGCCAGGTCCGGGCGTGGACGGAGCGGCTCGGCACCGCCGGGCTGGCCCCGGCCGCGCGCGTCGAGCGCATGTTCCGGGAGGCCTACGCCCGCGGCCCGACGGCCGCCGAATCGGCCCGGGCGCTGGCCGTCGTCGGCCCGGACGGGTCCGGGTGGGACGACCTCGCGCTGGCCCTGTTCAACCTCAAGGAGTTCGTTTATGTCCCGTAGCCAGGGCCGCCGGGAGTTCTTGCACCGGGCCGGCCTCGGGGTCGGCGGGCTGGCGTTCGCCACGCTCTTCGGGGAGGCGTCCGGGGCGGCCCCGAAGGCCAAGGCGAAGCGCGTCATCTGGCTGTACATGGACGGCGGCATCAGCCACCTCGACACCTTCGACCCGAAGCCCAAGCTGGCCGAGTTCCACGGCAAGAAGTTCCCGCTCAAGATGGAAGCGACGCAGTTCGACAGCAACGGCCCGGTCCTCAAGTCCCCCTGGAAGACCAAGCAGCACGGCAAGAGCGGCCTGTGGGTCAGCGAACTGTTCCCCAAGTTGGCCGAGCACGCCGACGAGTTGGCCGTGATCCGGTCGATGACCAACGAGAGCGCCATCCACGCGACGGCGAACTACTGGATGCACACCGGGTGGGGCCAGATGGGCCGGCCGAGCGCCGGGGCGTGGGTGAACTACGGCCTGGGCAGCGAGGCCGACAACCTGCCCGGGTTCGTCGTCCTGAACAGCGGCCTGTTGCCGATCGGCGGGGTCGACAACTACAAGAGCGGGTTCCTGCCGGCGGCGCACGGGCCGACGATCTTCGACCGGACCGACCCGGCCGTACCCAACCTGAAGCCGGCCGACGCGATCCGGCAGGCCCGCCAACTGGCCGCCATCGCCGACCTCGACCGCGGGTTCGCCGACCGCCTCGGCCGGCCGGACGCGGTCGAATCGGGGATCAAGAACTACGAACTCGCGGCCAAGCTCCAAACCGCCGTGCCCGAACTGCTCGACCTGTCGAAGGAGACGACCGCGACCAAAATGCGGTACGGCTTCGGCCACCCGTTCGAGCACACCCGGACCTACGCCAAGCAGTGCCTGCTCGCCCGCCGGCTGGTCGAGCGGGGCGTCCGGTTCGTGTCCGTGACCGTCCCCCGGGTCCTGGCCGACGCCCGCTGGGACGCCCACGGCGAGTTGAAGAAGAACCACGACCTGCACGCGCAAATGGTCGATCAGCCGATCGCCGCGCTGCTCGCCGACTTGAAGCACCGGGGCCTGTGGGACGACACCCTGGTCGTGTTCACGACCGAGTTCGGGCGGACGCCGTTCAGCCAGGGGGCGGACGGCCGGGACCACAACCAGTACGGGTTCACCGTCTGGCTGGCCGGGGGCGGGGTGAAGGGCGGGGTGACCTACGGGGCGACCGACGAGTTCGGGTACAAGGCGGTCGAGAACAAGCTCCTCGTCCACGACTTCCACGCGACCCTGTTGCACCTCCTGGGCGTCGATCACACCAAGCTGACGTACCGGTTCGGCGGCCGCGACTACCGCCTGACCGACGTCCACGGCACCGTCGTGACCGACATCCTGACGTGACCCGCGCGGCGGACGGGTTCGGCGCTCGCCCGACACCGTCACGCGCATTCCAGGGGGGACCGGCGGGCCGACGCACCGCCGCTCGCCGGGACGGCCGTCGCTCACCGGGTGCGGGTGTACGACGCCGGGACGCCGGTGACGCCGGCGGCGGCGGACGGGGTGACGGTGTTCGACCCGAGGCGGAAGTTCATCTTCTCGCCGGTCACGGTCGTCTCGACCTTGCCCCAGTTGTACGTGAACGACACCTTGCCGGTGACGATCACCTGGCCGGTCCCGGGCAGGACGGCGAGTTCGTCGCACGTGCCCTCGCCGCCGGGGGTGACGAACGTCACCTTGCCGCTGGCCCGCATCGTCGAGACGCTCACGCCGCCCTCGCCGGGGGACTTCACCTCGACGCGGTCGCACACGACCTTCA
>JANYHV010000119.1 GCA_025362195.1 Fimbriiglobus sp.
AACTGGCTGGGCGACGGCGGCATCCCCGCGGCCGGGGAGATCGCCGCGCGGCCGCAGTTCGCCTACGGGGTTGAGGACGTGGCGGGCGCGAAGAAGGCGCACTACGCCGGCAAAACCGTGGCCGTCGTCGGGGCCGGGTACTCCGCCGCGACCGTCGTCTGCGATTTGGCGGCGCTGGCCGAGGAGCACCAGGCGACGTGGGTCGTCTGGCTGACGCACGGCCCGAAGACCAGCCCCCTGCCCCGGTTCGCCAACGACGCGTTGAAGGAGCGGGACCGACTGGCGGCGCGGGCCAACCACCTGGCCGCCCGGTGCGACGGCAACCTCGAGTACCACGCCCAGTGCGTCGTCGAGGAGTGCGTCAGCCTCGGGCCGGACAAAGGGTTCCGCCTCGCGGCCCGGGTCGCCGGCAAGCCGATGGCGTGGGAGGTCGAGCGGGTCATCGCGGCCGTCGGCTACCGCCCGGACGTGAGCCTGTGCAGCGAACTCCGCGTCGTCGAGCCGGCCGGCGGCGTCACCGAGAGCGGCGAACCGGGGTACTACTTCGTCGGCATCAAGGCCCACGGCCGCGACTCGCGGTACCTGATCCGGGACGCCCACGAGCAGATCCGCCGGGCCTACGCCCACCTCGCCGGCCAGCCGACCCTGAACCGGTACGCGGCCTGACGCCGAACCGAACCCCGGGATTTCGGCGTTCCCCCGACTATCCCCGGGCCGCCGCTGGTAGGATGAGCGCATGATTACCGCCAACCACTCCGTCATCGTACTCAACCGCACCTCGGGCCAAGTCACCGTCGAGCCGGAGGACGAAGACCGCTTCGTCATCAGCGCGCAAGAAGCCGTGAAAGCGTGCCAGGATCACCAGAAGGCCGACCACGCGATCCGCACTTTCAAGCAAGAGTTATTCGGTCCGCTCTGGGAGTGGTGCTTCCTCCACGCCGCCCGGGTGAAGGCCTGTTTCGTCCCCCGCACGGTCGGCCGCCTGGAAGTTTACGTCATCGGGACTTCGGAGCAGTACGACTTCGCGTTCGGCGACGACGTGGCCCGGTTAGAATTATCCCTGGCCGACCGCGGGTGGAACGTCAGCGCGATGCAACTCCCGGACGGCCCCGACGAAGACCTCCTGAGCTACTTCAACCCGGAAGGCGCGATCCAGGTCTATGGCGACCCAGAGTCAGCACCGGGTCAAAGCCCGAGGTAACCGGGCATTCCTCGACGAAATCGACGCCTCCGCCCGCGCCGACTGGGCCGTCGTCGTCGCGTTCTACACGGCCGTCCACTTGATCGAAGACGTGCGTGCCGGCGGGAGCCGGCACAGCTTGAATCACCGCGAGCGCTTGGACTTCGTCAGGGTCCACCACCGCGCAATCTTCGTTCAGTTTCAGCACCTCTACACGAGATCGCTGCTCGCCCGGTACGATTCCAACGCCGCGTTTTACCGCCGGTTCGCCAACGCCGACATCCGATCAGTTGTGATCGACGGGTGGCTGGCCGCGATCAAAGGGTACGTCGCCGGCCTGACATCGCCCGCCCCGTAACCGAACTCGGGCCACACCCCCTTTTCACGGAGCCGTCATGAGCACACGCCGCGAGTTTTTGGCCGCCGCCGCACTGGCCGGCGCGTCCGCCGCCGCCCGGGGGATCGACCCGATCGTCCGGCCGACGGGGGTGCCGGGCGACAAGGCGATGACACTGAGCCTCGCGGCGTACAGTTTCCGCCAGGCGCTCGACCTCGCCAAGCCGACGATGACGCTGTTCGACTTCCTCGACCTGGCCGCGACCCTGCCGCTCGACGCGGTCGAGTTGACCTCGTACTACTTCGCCGAAACGTCGCCGGCGTACTTGAAGAACCTCCGCGGCCACGCCGCCGGCAGGAAGCTGGCGGTGTCCGGGGTGCCGGTGCGCAACGACTTCTGCCTGGCCGACCCGGTGAAGTTGCGCGGCGAGATCGCCCACGTCAAAGCCTGGACCGACCGGGCCGCCGACCTGGGCGCGGCGACGGTCCGCGTCTTCGCCGGTAATCTACCCAAGGGCGACGCCCTCGACGCCGCGCAACGGCGGGTCGTCGCGGCCCTGGAGGAGTGCTGCGCCCACGCCGAGAAGCGCGGCGTCCTGCTCGCCCTGGAGAACCACGGCGGCATCACGGCGACCCCCGCCCAACTGCTCGCCCTGGTCAAGCCGGTGCGGTCGAAGGCGTTGGGCGTGAACGTCGATACGGGCAACTTCAAGACGGCCGACCCCTACGCCGACGTGGCCGCAATCGCCCCGTACGGCGTGGTCGTGCAGGTCAAAACGGAAGTCTTCCCCGCCGGCCGACCGGTCGAGGACGCCGACCTCGCCAAAGTCGTCGGCGTCCTCCGCACGGCGAACTACCGCGGCGCGGTCGTCCTGGAGTACGAGGCCAAGCCCGACGCAAAGGTCGCCGTGCCGAAGCACCTGGCGACGTTGCGCAAACTCCTCGACGCGACATGAGAGGGAATCTCGCCCCCCGCAAGAAACTTCCCACCCCAAGGCAAAGTCGGGTTGATTCGCCGGGTGCCGAACTTGTAAACTCCACTCCTCGCCCGGGTCGCCACCCGGGGCCGCGGGCATGACGCCCACCCCATCGACCGTCCACGGAAGGATTCCCCGCATGGCCCGCACCGCCACCCCGTCGCGCCCGCTCATCGGCATCAACTGCGATTACTACAGCCCGAAGCTCGGCGGCCCGTTCGCCCGCGTCAACACCGGGTACTTCGACTCGGTCCTGAACGCCGGCGGCCTGCCGATCCTGCTCCCGCCGCTGCGCAAGGAGAACTACGCCGAACTCGAAACCCTGCTCGACATGCTCGGCGGCATCGTGATGGTCGGCGGCATGGACCTCGACCCCCGCGGGTACGGCCAGCCGGTCACGAACGCCGTCCAGCCGATGGCCGCGCGGCGCGAGGAGAGCGACCGGTTCCTGCTCGAAAAGGTCATCGAGCGCAAGCTCCCGCTGCTCGCCGTCGGGTCGGGGATGCAACTCCTCAACGTGTACTTCGGCGGCACCCTGTTCCAGCACCTGCCGCTGGACAACCCCCGCGCCATGCCGCACTACGACCAGGCCGGCGGCGTCCACCGGCACATCGTCGAGGTCGAGGACGGCTCGACCCTGGAAGAGATTTTCGGCGCGCTCGAACTGCGCGTGAACAGTTCGCACCACCAGGCCATCAACAAGGTCGGCAAGCGGCTCCGCGTCGGGGCGAAGGCCCCGGACGGGATCATCGAGGCGATCGAGACGACCGACGAGTCGTGGTTCTGCATCGGCACCCAGTGGCACCCCGAGTGCGACTCGGCGTCCGCCCTCGACCGGCAAATCTTCGACAACCTCGTCGGCCAGGCGCTGAAGTACGCCGACAGCGAACTCGCGGCCGCGTAGGCGTCC
>JANYHV010000121.1 GCA_025362195.1 Fimbriiglobus sp.
CGTCACCGCCGGGGCCAAGGGCCTGAGTCCGCTGCCGCCGCCGACGGGGGTCGAGTCGGGCATCGACTGGATCAGCGACTACCGGCCGTTCTACTACCTCACGCTCGTGCTGCTCATCGGCGTCAGCGTGATGCTCAGCAATCTCGAACGCTCGCGGCTCGGCCGGGCCTGGGTCGCCCTACGCGAGGACGAGCTCGCGGCCAACTGCATGGGCCTCAACCCCGCGAAACTCAAGCTCGCCGCGTTCGCCCTCGGCGCGGGCCTCGCCGGCATGGCCGGGGTGCTGTACGCCACGCGGCTGACGAGTACCGCCGCCCCGGACGCCTACGACTTCAACCGCTCGATCTTCATCCTGTGCTGCGTCATCCTCGGCGGCCTCGGCTCCCGGCCGGGGGTGCTGCTCGGCGTCTTCCTGCTCGTCGGCTTCGACAACATCCTCAGCCCGATCCTCGACACGTGGACCCAGGACCCGTTCCGCACCGGGGACGGCCCAATCTCTCACTTCCTCCGCCGTGCCCTGGACCAACTCCCCTCCGGCGAAGGTCGCATCTACCGCACCTTCACCGGCTGGCGGCTGTGCATCTTCGGCCTCGCGCTCATCCTGATGATGCGCTTCCGGCCCGAGGGGCTGATCGCGTCGTCCCGCGTCAAGCACGAACTCCACCCCGACGAGGCGGTCGCGGCGACCGTCCACCCGGTGACCCTGCACGGCAACCGCCGCGAGCCGGAGGGCCAGTCGTGAGCGTCCTTCAAGTCCACAATTTGACCATGAAGTTCGGCGGCATCACGGCCGTCAACGACCTGTCGCTGACCGTCGAGGCGGGGCAGGTGTTCAGCGTCATCGGCCCGAACGGCGCGGGCAAGACGACGGTCTTCAACGTCGTCACCGGCATCTACGCCCCGACCTCCGGGACCGTCGAGTTCCACGGCGACGCCCGCGTCAAGCCGGTCACCCCGGGCGTCGTCGTGCGGTGCGTCCTCGTCGGCCTGCTCGTCGCGCTGTTCGCCGCGTTCGCCGGCGCGGGGGTCGAGCAACTCTGGAAGGCGGCGGTGCGCAAGCCGTTCGCCGCCGCGGACGCCCGGTACGAGTTCGGCCCGTCGCTGGCCGGGGCGACCGACTACCTCGCCGGCAAACCGGGGCTGTCGCCCCTCGGCGACGAGTTTGAAGTGACGGCCCTCGACGGCGCGACCCTGGGCAAGTACCCGACGCGCGACCTCGCCGAGGCCGCGCGGGCCGGGTTCGCCGCGGAGCCGCCGGCCGTCGCCCTGGCGTCGAAGCTGCACCGCACGATGCTGTACGCCGGGCTGGGCGGGCTGCTGCTCGGCACGCTCGGGGCGCTGGTCGTCTGGTTTCAAAACCGCCGCACGCCGGACGGCATCGCCGCGGCCGGGATCGCCCGGACGTTCCAGAACATCCGCCTGTTCCGCAACATGACCGTCATGGAAAACGTCCTCGTCGGCATGGACCGGCGACTGACCCGCAACGTCTTCGCCATGGCCCTCCGGCTGCCCGGCTTGCGCCGCGAAGAAGAGGGGGCCGAGTGCCGGGCGGTCGAACTGTTGAAGTTCGTGGGCCTCGGCGGCAAGTCGGGGCAACTCGCCAAAAACCTGCCCTACGGCGACCAGCGGCGGCTCGAAATTGCCCGCGCCATCGCCACCGGCCCGAAGCTCCTGTTGCTCGACGAGCCGGCCGCGGGGATGAACCCGTCCGAGACGGTCGCCCTGATGGACCTGATCCGCAAGATTCGGGACCGCGGCATCACGGTCCTGCTGATCGAGCACCACATGAACCTCGTCATGGGCATTTCCGACCGCGTCGCGGTCCTCGACTACGGCACGAAGATCGCCGAGGGGACGCCGGCCGAAGTGAGCCGCGACCCGAAGGTGATCGAAGCCTACCTGGGCAAGGAGGACGTGAGCTGATGGAACTCCTCCGCATCGAAAATCTGCACGCGGGCTACGGCCCGATCAACGTCCTCGACGGCATCGCGCTGACGGTCAACGCCGGCGAGATCGTCGCCATGATCGGGGCCAACGGCGCGGGCAAGACGACGACCCTGATGGCGCTGTCCGGCATCGTCCGGCCGCGGAACGGTTCGTCCGTCCGGTTCAACGGCGAACAGATCGAGGGGCTGGCCCCGCACGAGATCGTCAAGCGCGGGCTGGCCCAGTCGCCCGAGGGCCGGAAGATTTTCCCCCGCCTGTCGGTGCTGGAAAACCTGAACATGGGGGCGTTCACCCGCAAGGACCGGGCCGGCATCGCCGACGACGTGGCCAAGTCGTTCGCCATGTTCCCGATCCTGGCCGAGCGCAAGCACCAGGCGGCCGGGCTGCTGTCCGGGGGCCAGCAGCAGATGCTCGCCATCGCCCGGGCGCTCATGGCCCGGCCCAAGTTGTTGATGCTCGACGAGCCGTCGCTGGGCCTGGCCCCGCAGATCGTCGTGCAGATTTTCGAGGTCATCCGCGACCTCAACCGGGCCGGCATGTCGGTCCTCATCGTCGAGCAGAACGCCCGCATGGCGCTCAAGTTCTCGCACCGCGGGTACGTCCTCGAAACCGGCCGGGTGACGATGACGGACGACGCGGCGGTCCTCCTCAACGACCCGCGCGTGCGGGCCGCATACCTCGGCGAGTCCTGACCCGTGCGCATCCTCAGCCTGACCACCGACCACTACCGCGTGCCCCTGCCCAAGCGGCAGCGCATCCCCCTCGCCGGGGTGAGCACGTCGCCCCCGTCCGGCGCGACCACCATCGATGTCGTCGTGGTGACCCTGACGACCGAGGCCGGCGCGGCGCTCGGCTTCACGACCCTGGCCGGCCCCGGCGCGGCCGGCGTGCGGGCGCTGATCGAGACCGAAGTCGCCCCGCTCGTCGTCGGCGAGTCGGCCCACGACACGGAACGGTTGCTGTCGAAGGCCGAGTTCCACTTCCGCGACCTCGGCTTCGCCGGCCCGGTGAGCCGCGCGTACTCGGCCGTCGATGTCGCCCTGTGGAACGCCAAGTCGAGCGCCGCCGGGGTGCCGTTGGCGACCTACCTCGGGGCGGCCCGCGCGGCGTCCCCGTTCTTCACGAGCGAGATCGTCGGCACCGGGTGGGACGCCGGGGACGCGACCAAGGCGGCCAAGGCGGCGCTCAAAGTCGGGGCGATGGGCGTGCGCCTGGAGATCGGCACGGCCAACGTCGAGGCCGACGCCGACCGCGCCCGCGAACTCCACGACGCCGTCGGCGAGGACGCCTGGATCGGCCTGGCCGCCGGCGGCCGGTACGACCTGAACACGGCCCTGGCACTGGCCCACTTCTTCCAGGACCAGGGCATCGACTGGTTCGAGGACCCGATCAACCCGGCCGACGCGACCGGGTACGCGCGACTCGCCGACAAGCTCGAAATCCCGCTCGCGGTGGGGAGCACCTTCGACCGCCGGGAGGACTTCACCCGCGTCAGCCGGGACGGCCTGGCCCGCATCCTCCGCCCGGACATTGGCAAGGTCGGCGGCGTCACGGCACTACTGAAAATCGCCGCCGTCGCCGAAGCCCACGGCCTGGCCGTCTGCCCCGTCCGCACGCCGGAAGTGACCGCCCACCTGGGTGCCGCGTTGCCCGCCGTGACGCTCATCGACCGCGTCAGTTGGTGCGACGACCTGTTCACCGGCGGCCCGACGATCGCGTCCGGCAAGCTCGCCCCGCCGACGACCCCGGGCCTCGGCATCGCGCTGAACGCCGCGGCGGCGAAGTACAAGGCCTGACTCCCGGCGAGCGGCGGGTGTCAGCCCGCCGGTCCAGCCCGGAATGCGAGTGACGGCCCACTGGGAGCGCCTGCAACTTTCGCCCGGTTGTGACTTGCCCGTGCAGGTTGGACCGGCGGGCTTACACCCGCCGCTCGCCGGGAACCGTCGGCACGACGAACACCACGACCGTGAAGCCGGTCGCGCCGCAGACGCCGATGACGACGCGGAGCCAGTCCGGCAGGCCGGCGAAGACGATGCTCGCGGTACACGCCAGCGTCATCATCGTGACGGCGGTCACCTTCGACGAGACGCGCATCCCGCGGTGGTGGTGCCAGTCGCGGATCAGCCGGCCGAAGTACGGCGAGTACCACAACCACGCCTGCAACCGCGGCGACGACCGGCTGAAGAAGTAGCTCGCCAGCAGCACCCACGGCACCGTCGGCAGCCCCGGCGTGACGGCCCCGACGTAGGCCACGCCGACGAAGACGCAGCCGACGCCGACGAACGCCACGCGCTTGACGCCGGTGACCTGCTGCTCGACCGGGGGCGGGGGGATCGGTTCGGCGGGGGGCATGGCGTGATTGTAGTCGCGCGGCGGGGGCCGCTAGAATAGCCGCATGAATCACCTCGCCGTCTTTTGCGGGTCGCAGTTCGGGACCGACCCGGCGTACGCGACCGCCGCCGCCGACCTCGGCCGCGAACTGGCCCGCCGCGGGGTCACCCTGGTGTACGGCGGCGGCCGGGTCGGGCTGATGGGCGTCGTCGCCGCGGCGTGCGTCGAGGCCGGCGGGGCGGTCGTCGGCGTCATCCCCGAGTTCCTCGCGGCCAAGGAGATCGCCTTCGCCGCCGCGACCGAACTGCACGTCGTCGCCACCATGCACCAGCGGAAGGCGATCATGGCCGACCGGGCCGACGCCGTGGCCGTGCTGCCCGGCGGGTTCGGCACGATGGACGAGCTGTTCGAGATTTTGACGTGGGCGCAACTCGGCCTGCACGCCAAGCCGGTCGTCCTGCTGAACGTGAACGGCTTCTTCGACCCGCTGATCGCCTGGGTCGATCACCTGACGAAGGAAGGCTTCGTCCAGGCCCGGCACCGCAACTTGGTGCTGACGGCCGACGGCGTGCCCGCCCTGTTCGACCGACTCGCCCGCCGCGACCCGGACGTGCGCTGACGGTCAGAGCGGCTGGGCGGCTCCGCCGCAGGCGAACGTTAGCCCGACGCGCTAGCGAGGGTCGATGGGTCGTTGACGATGTCGGGAGTCGTCGGCCGTGCGGTCATCGACGGTCGACCTTGCCCTCGACCGCTCGACCCTCGCTAGCGCGTCGGGCTAACGTTCGCCTGCGGCGGAGCCGAAAACCTGCGCGTTGACTGCGCTCTAGGCGAGGGGCTTCGGTTTGACTTCTTCCCAGTACAGGGCGGTGCCGGCGAGGTACGTGTCGCTGGCCCGGAAGTCGTGCAGCTTCGGCACGTCCCCGGGGGCCAGGCCCCAGGCGTCGAGGTTGACGTAGTACAGGCCGTTGAAGTACCCCATGCGGGCTTCGGACACGTTCCCGGCGGCGACGCTGGCCCGCTTCTGGAAGCGGAATTCTTCGACCCCTTCGAGCCGGAAGCGGAGCTTGATCAGCGCCGGTTCCATGCCCAGGTCTTTGACGGCGGCGCGGGCCGTGAGGACGAACTCGATGGCGAAGTTCGCGCCGCCGGCGTACCGGAGTTTGACGCCGCGCAGCCGCCCGCCGCTGAAGCGGTAGCGGCGGGCGAACCCGGCGAGGTCGGCGGCTTGGAGTCGGTTCATGGCGGGGTCACACGGAGGAGTCGAAGACGCGCACCCGCGCCCAGTTGCCCTTCATCTCGGCGATGAAGCGGTTGTGCGTCGGGTCGGTTTGGTACGCGTCGTGGGCGGGCCGGTCCGCGAACACCAGGTGCAGGCCGACGTGCCAGTCCAGGTCGTTGACCGGCCGGACCAGGTCGGCGGTGAGCGGCCCGGCGGCGAAGAAGACGATCCCCGGCTGCACGTTCAAGTACGCGTGGCACGCGGCGACGAGTTCGTCCACCCGCGCCGGCGACCCGTCGGTGAGCTGGAAGAAGACGTTGTGGGCGACGCGCATCTGGATAGCCTCAGTTGGTCTCAGGCGGTGGAAGTCTTTGTCGGGTATGGGGTATCGGGTGTGGGGTATGGGGTATGGTCAGAGTAGATTCATTGACTGGCCGTAGGTTCTGCGACACCCGACACCCGACACCCGACACCCGACACCCGACACCCGATTCGGTTTGCCATACCCCAAACCCTAAACCCCATACCCGATGGGCGTCAGCCCAGCAGTTCTACGAGCAAATTCCCCTGCGGGTAGCTGTGCCCGCGGTGCTGGCGGAAGCCTTCGGCGGCGCGGCCGGGGGTTTGCGACCGGGACCGGCTCCAGTCGCGCATCGACTCGACGAGATTATCGACGCCGTGGTGCTTGCGGAGCCAGGCCCGCTGACTCTCGTGGCACGCCAGCATCGCCGCCTTGTCGTCGAGCACGGCCGTGATGTCGGTGCGGAAGTCCGGCTCGACCGGGCGGCCGAAGATGTCCTTACCTTCGAGCGGGTCGCAGTAGAAAAGGTGCGGGATGGCGGGGATCGGCGGGTGTTCGTGCCGGCCGGCCAGGAAGTTCGGGATCGGCGCGGCGAACGTCGCGGCCCGGACGATCTTGCTCGTCTCCTCGTGGTCCAGGTGGTAGTCGTCCGGGGCGTGCGCGAACACCACCGTCGCCCCGACCGCGTTGATGAGGCGGACGACTTTCTCCAGCGGCCGCTCGCCGTAAATGACCCGCAGGTCGAGTTCTTCGAGGCAGTGGTAGGTCGCCCCGATCGTCGCCGCGGCGGCCGCCCCTTCGGCCCGGCGGAGGGCGGCGATCTCGGCCGGCGAGTGGTCGGCGCTGCCGCAGTCGCCGGCCGTCATGGTGGCGATGTGGACGGCGTACCCGCACTCCCGGGCCAGCCGGATGAGCGTCCCGGCGCACAGGAACTCGGCGTCGTCCGGGTGGGCCAGGACGGCCAACGCCACGCGGGGCGCGTCGGGGGCGGGCGGCGTCATTTCGCCACTTGCGGGGCCGGGCGGGCCATCGGCTGGCCGGGCGGCCCGGCCGGGGGGGCCTCGCCGTCGGCCGGTTGTTCGGCCGGCAGCCGGCGGACCAGGCCGATCTTCTGCTTGATGTTCTCCTTGAGTTCCGGCCGGACCCAGTACGCGCTCCGCTCGTAGAACCCGTAGGCGTCGCGCTCGGTCGGCGGCGTCTTGAACTCCTTGAGCCAGGGGTACTGCGCCTCGATGACGCCGCGGGTCACGACGCCCTGGACGACCTCGGGTGCCCCGAAGGCCCCGCCGAACGCGCCCGACGCGGCCTGGGTGGCGTTCACCTGCTGGACGGCCTTCTGCCGCGGGTCGCCCGGCGGCAGGCCGAGGCCGGGGTAGACCGTCTTGACGGACTCGGCGGCGATTTGCAGCCCCGTCTCGTCCTCGGCGACGGCCTGCAGGTAGTCGTCCGCGGTCTTCGCGGCGATCGGCCCGAGCAGGGCGATCGCGGCCTCGGTCACCCGGCGGGCGCGCTCCCGGACGGCCCCGTCTTCCTTGAGCAGCCCGAGGAGCTTCAACTCGTTCTCGAAGGTCTGCTCTTCGGTCGTCTCGGAGTTGCCCGGGCGGTGGAAATCCTTGTACGTGCCGAGGACCAGCCGCCACCGGGCCAGGGCCGTGCGGTACAGGTCGATGGCACGGTTGTTGCGGCCGCTCAGGCGGGCCTGCTCGGCCTCCCAGAACAGCTTGCGGGCCTGGACCGTGATGTCCGCCTTCTCGGCGTTGGCCGTCTCCAGGAAGTACCCGAAGTTCGACACGTTGCGGTTCTGCTCGAAGTAGATGAGGCCGTTGTTCGCCTCAACTTGGGCGGTCGTCAGGCCGCGTTCTTCGAGTTCCTTCGCGGACACCTCGGGGAGTTGCCCGGACGGCATACTGCGCAGGCCGGGGCTGGCCGCTTCCATCAGGGCGATGCGGCGGGCGTCGGACATCTTCATGGCGTTCCGCTCGCCGTGCTCGTCCCACATGTCGAAGGCCCGCTGCCACTCCCGCTGGGCCCCGCTCCCGGCCTTGAGGAGGACCGGGTCGCCGGTCGCGGCGGCCGGGAACCAGCGGTTGTTCGCCCCCGCCGTCTCGTCCACCTCCCACGCACTCGTGCGGTCGAACCAGCCCTCGTCGGCCAGCCGGGTGGCCAGGTACGTTTGCGCCCGCGGGGCGCTCTGGCGGAAGATCACGAGGGCCGGGGACCGGGGCATGCGGTACCGGGACGCGTCGTACTCGCCGGCCCGCGGGGACCGCCACGGGAGCGGCTCGCCGCCCCGGTCCACCTTGGACGGCGGGATGACCGGCAGGCTGTACAGGAACCACGCCCGGGCCGCGTGGAAGCCGTCGAAGGTGTCGTCCACCGGCAGGCCCGGGTAGTACTCGTTCGGGCCTTCGGTGAACTGCTCGGGCAAGATCGGGAACTGCGTGGACGGCCCGAGGAGTTCGCCCTCGACGTTGAACAACGTCGGGATCTTCTCGTTGTCCGCCAGGAACTGCACGACCTCGCTCGGCTGGTCGCAGTTCAGTTTGGCCCGCAGGCGGCGGACGAGTTGCGGGTTCGCGTCGCAGAACCGCCGGAAGGCGACCGGGTCCACCTGCCGGTCCCGCCCGGACTCCTTCTCCAGCCGGGACCGGGCGCGGTCCGTCGGCTTGATGCAGCTCAACTGCATCAGCGACCGCAGGGTGCTCACCTTGTCCGACACGCTGAACTTGTTCTGGTAGTAGAAGCCGATCTGGTACCGCATGTCCGGCGACCCGACCTTGCGGTCCGGCTGGCCGGGGTCGCGGTAAATCTTCGAGTTCCGGCGGTCGCCCTCGGCCAGGAGTTCGATGCCGTGGGCGATGTAGAAGTACATGTCCCCGAGCTTGTCGTTCTCGACGGACACGTTGTACGCGATGTTCCAGCTCTGGAAGACCCACGGGGTGATGAAGTGCGGCTGCAGGGTCGTGACCGCGCGGGCCAGGATCTCGAACTGGTCGAACTCGTTCCGCTTCTGCTTCTCGATGGCGGCCGTCCACAGGGCGGTGACGACGATGCCCCGCGCGCCGACGAACGCCAGCCGGGCGGTCTCGCCGGCGATCTCGGGGTCGCCCTGGTCGAGTTCGCGGAGTTCGAGCTTCTCGGCCTGGGCCAGGACGGACCGCTCGGAGAACCAGCGGGAGACGCCGACCTGGCCGGAGAACGGCACGCCCAGCTTGCCCCGCCAGAACATGCTCAGGCCGAACAGGGCGAAGATGGTCACGCCGTAAATGACCCGCCGGCGGAAGGCGTCGCGTTGCAGCTTGTTGGCCATGAGTCGCTCACCTGGGGCAAAAACCGGGAGGCCCGAAACCACCGACGCCGGACGTCACGCCGCGACTTCGCGGGACCGCATGAGGTAGAAGCTGAGGACGAACCACGGGAGCAGGTACCCGACCGTCGTGAGCAGGTTCATGGCCAGGCACTCCAGGGGCACGGAGAACCCCTCGGACAAGTACCCGGTCCACGAGTACGAGTCCAGGTCGGGGACGACGTTGATGAACCGCCGGACCATCCAGCTGAAGAACAGGTCGCCCCCGTCGGTCAGCTTGGCCAGCGAGTTCGCCGGGTCGGCCTGGGCCGTCGGCTGCTCGGCCTTGAGGAGCGAGTTGACGGCCCGGAACGGTCCGCCGGCGGAACTGTTGCCCGTCGCCATGTCCGCGATGTGGTCGCCGAAGTACCCGCAGAAGAAGGTCACGGCCGCGCCCAAGAGCGCGATCACCCCGGCCAGGTACGTGCTCAGCACGATGGCGATGCCGACCAGGATGCACAGCCGGCACCACAGGCCGAACGAGGTCTTGAAGTAGTTCTCGGCGAACAGCCGCTGGCCTTCGAGCAGGTACAGGTCGCCCTCGGCCACGCCGAGCATCTGCCCGCCGGTCTGGCACTTGATGGCAATGCTAATGGCCGGCAGGGAGGCGTCCCCGCCCGGCTGTTGGGCGTTCTTGAACAGGCCGACGGGGATGTTGATCGACTCCGGGTGGTAGTCGAAAATCTCCTTGCCGGCGATCTCGAAGAACCCGTACTTCTCGGTCAACTCGTTGAGCGCGGCCCACTCCTTCGACGGGGGCTGGCCAGGCGGGGGCGGCTCGGCGTAGCGGAAGACCGCCTCGGCGTTCACGTCGTCGTTCGGCCCGAGGCCCCGCAGCTTGCGGACGGCGTCCTTGGCGTCCTTGGCGTACAGTTGGCCCCGGGCCTCGTCCGCCCACCGCCACGTCCCGTCCTTCTGGTCCACCGGGGGCACCTGCCCGGCCTGCCGGGTGGTCACCCGGACGGTCAGGTCCACCCCGCGGTTCTCCACGCCCTTGGTCATGCGGAAGATGTCGAACGTGAACTCGCACGGCACGTAGTCCCGGTCGCGGATCAGCGCGTTCGGCACCCGGGGGTAGCTCCAGACGGCCCGCTGCGGGCTGGACGGGTCGCCGGCGATGTACTTCCGGTAGTCGAACTCGCGGCCGACGTTCGTCCCCTGGAAGTCGGCCTTGCGGCTGGCGAACACCATCTTGCCCCGCACCGGCACCCGCGCCTTGTACGTGTCCGCCTCGGCCTCCTTCGACACCCCCGTCGTGAGGATGTACAGCCACCCCACGGTCGTCATCAGGAGCAGCACGACCGACAACAGCCCGGCGTACCCGAGGAACCGGCCGAAGACGATCTCGAACCGCTCGACCGGCTTGGTCACGATCGTGTAGATGTTCTGGTCGCGGATGTCCCGCGGGATGCTGAACGCCGCCAGCAGCACCGCCGGCAGGAGCAGCACGAAGTTCATCGCGTAGGCCGTGATCGACACGGTCGAGCGCAACTCGTTCTCGGCCTTGAACAGGAAGTACCACTTGGCGGGGAACAGGAACGGCAGGAGGAACAGCAGGAAGACCCAGTACAGCTTGGCCCGGGACGCTTCCTTGAAGCCGAGCTTGGCCAGCGCCCAGATGCGCCGGCCGCGCATCTTGAGTACGTTCGCGGCGAACGGCTGGCCGATGCCCAGGACCGCCGCCAGCCCGGCGAGCATGAGCGCCATCGGCTGCAAGTTCAGGCTGAACTTGGGCGCGACCGCCTTGACGAACGAGCCGTCGGTGGACGTCTGCCGGAAGTTGGTCACGTCGACGCCCTTGCCGCCGGCTAACAGCACAACGTACCCGACGTACAGGAGCAGCGAGACGACGGCCATGACGAGCATGAACGTGGTCACGCTGGCCCGCGACTTGGCCGACTCGGCCTGCTCGGACGGGATGGTCAGGGCGTACAGGATGTACACGAACAGGCCGATGGCCGCGAAGCCGCCGGCGTCCTGGAACCAGGCCTGGACGAGGCCCGCGGCGTCGGCGAGGACGTACGGGTCGCGTTCGAGGATGAGCAGGCCAAAGAGCGTCGGGGTCATGGTCGCGCTTCATCAGGAATGTGGTGGGGAGCGAACCGCCGGGCCGGGAGTCAGGACTTCGCGGCCGGGGTCGCCTCGGTCGGCGGCAGGTACCGGCGGCCGGGCCGGGCGCGGGACTCGTCCACGACCCGCAGGAACAGTTTCTCCAGCGTCGTGGACGGGTGGCCGAACCCGTCGAGCGTGCCGCCGTGCTTCTTGATGACCGCGTCCAGGTCGTGCTTCAGGGCGTCCGTCAGGGCCAGTCCGGTCGCCGTGATCTGCATCCGCTGGGCGTCCTCGACGAGCTTGGTCACCGTGCCCTGCTCCTGCAAATCACCGTTGAACAGGATGGCGATGCGGTCGCACACGTCCTGCACGTCGTCCAGGCGGTGGCTGCACATGAGCACCGTCTTGCCCTTGTTGCGCAGGTCGAGGATGAGTTCCTTCATCCAGGCCGTGCCGAGCGGGTCGAGGCCGGAGGTCGGCTCGTCCAGGATGATCAGGTCGGGGTCGTTGATGAGCGCCTGGGCCAGGCCGATCCGCTGCCGCATCCCCTTCGAGTACTCGCGGAGGATGCGCTTCTTGTCGTTCCCCAGGCCGACGAGTTCGATCAACTCGGCGGCCCGCTTGCGGCGGACCGAACTCGGGATGTTGAACAGCCGGCCGTAGAAGTCCAGGGTCTCTTCGGCGTTCAGGAAGCGGTACAGGTACGACTCCTCGGGCAGGTAGCCGATCCGCTCGTTCTTCTCGACGTTGGCCGACGACTCGCCGAACACGAAGGCGTCCCCGGTTGTCGGGAAGAGCAGGCCGAGGAGGAGCTTGATGGTCGTCGTCTTGCCCGACCCGTTCGGCCCGAGCAGACCGAAGATTTCGCCCTTGTTGATGGACAGGTCGAGCGCGTTCAGCGCGGTCTTCTTCTTGCGGCCCCAGAAGTCGCGGTACGTCTTCGTGAGGTTCCGGGTTTCGACGATGACGTCCTGAGCCATGCCCAGTTCTCCAGAAGCGGCCGCGACAAGGAATACCGGCACTACGCCCGCCCCCCGGCGGCGGTTCGCGCGGATTCTCCCGGCCGCCCGGCGACCGTCCGGTACGCCGCCGCCAGGTCGCGGCCGTACCGGGCCAGGCCGAACCGCCCGACGGCCGTCGCCCGCGCGGCCGCCCCGAGCCGCGCCCGCAAGTCGCCGTCGGCAACCAGGCGGCGAAGCGCGGCGGCGAGGGCGGCCGTGTCCCCCGGCGGGTGGCCGAGGGCGTCGTGGCCTTCGGCGAACAGTTCCGCCGCACCCCCGGCCGCCGAGACGACCACGGCCCGGCCGCAGCTCATGCCTTCGGCGATCGTCAGACCGAACGGCTCCGGGCGAACGCTGGCGTGGACGACCACGTTGAGCGCGCGGTACACCCCCCGCGGGTCGGCCTGAAACGGCACGAAGCCGACGCGCAAGCCGAGGGCCGACGCCTTCGCCACCAACTCGCCGCGGGTGACCTGCGACCCGGCCGTCGTCGAGACCGGCCCGCCGACGACGTAGCCGCGCACCCCCGGCACCCGGGCCAGCGCTTCAAGGAACACGCCGTGGCCCTTCCAGTTGGCATAAGTCGCCACCAGTCCGACGCGCAAGATTCCGGGCGGCACCGGCGGCAGTCCGGCGAGGGCGTCGAGATCGACCCCGGGGCCGGGCGCGAAGTGGTCGGTGTCGAGGCCGTTGCGCACGGTTTCGACGCGCACCGTCGGCAGAACCACTGCCGCGTCCCGGGCGACGGCGTCGGACACGGCGACGACCCAGCCCCCACCGGCACGCCGCAAGAGTCGGCCGACGAGGGGCCGTTCGCCGAGGAAGTCGTGCACGTGCCAGAGCACCGGCACCCCGCGCGGCCCGGCCAGCGCCGCCAGCAGGTGCGCCTTGATGCCGTTGGTGTGCAGCAACTGTGGCCGGGTCGCACTGATCGCTGCGCGCAACCGCCGGGGAAAGTTCACCAACGCCGGGGCCGCTCCGAGGGCCGTCTGCACGAAGTTCAGCACCGCCCGCGTCCGACCGCCGCGCAACTGCGTGTCCCCCAGGCCGGCGAGCGCGGCCGGCAGGACGACCACGACCACCCGCGCCCCGAGCGCCTCGGCCGCCGCGCGCAGGGGACCGTCGGCGAGGAGGATCAGTGTCGGGGCGTAGCCGGGGAGCGCGGCCGGCAGGGCGCGCAGGGCGGCGAGCAACACCCGCTCCGCGCCGCCGACGGTGCCGACGGGGTTCACATACGTCACCCGCACCGGTCGCCCACCAGGTCGCGGTAGGCGGCGGCGACGGTCTCCGCGTGCCGGGTCCAGGTGAACTGCCCGGCCCAGGCCAGCGCGGCCTCCCGCTCCGCCGGCGGGCGGGGTCGCGTCAAAACCCCGTGGACGGCCGCCGCCCAGGCGTCGAGGTCGCCGACCGGGGCGAAAGTGACGGCGTCGCCGCCGACCTCGCGCAACACCGGCAGGTCCGACGCGACCACCGCCGCCCCGCACGCCAGCGCCTCGACGACCGGCAGCCCGAAGCCCTCGGCGGCGCTCGGTTGCAGGACCGCCGGCGCGGCCCGGCAGACGGCCGCCAACTCGCCGCGCGACAGGTCGTGGACGTGCGTGATCGCCCCACTCAAACCGTGCCGCGCGATCAATGCCCGGTGCGCCGCCGTGAACTCGCCCCCGACCTTCACCAGGTGCAACTCGGGCAGGTGCAATCGCAACCGGGCGACGACTTCGAGCAGCACGTCGATGCGCTTGCGCGGCACGCAACTCCCGACGTGCGCGACCCACGGCCGGCCCCGCAGCGCGCCCACCCACGGCGGCGGGTCCGTGCTGCCGGAGGGCGTGAACTCGGGCGCGACCCCGACCGGGGCGTAGCGCAGGCGCGCGGGGTCGATCAGGCCCGTGCGGCGGAGTTGCTCGCCGACGGTGCGCGACGCGACGAAGACGACGGCCGCTCGCCGCACCCCGGCGAGGACGCGGCGGGTCAGCGCGCGGAACCAGCGCGGCCGGGGGTTGGCGGACGGGTCGAGGAGGCAGCCGAAAGCGTCCAGGTCGAAGACGGTCACGCCGGCCCGACCGGCCGGCAGGGCGGCGACGAGGGCGGCGTAGCTGTGATCGACCACGTGGAAGGCGTCGAAGCGGGCGGCCAGTCGCCGGGCGAAGCGCGGGTAGGCGACGAATCGGTTGAACAGCCGGTCGGCGTTGACCGCGGTCTTGCGGCGGCCGACGCCCGGCAGCCGGCCGGCGAGCCGGGCGAACGGCGGGACCGTGCGGGTCAGCGGCCCGACGCCGGCCGGCCAGTGGGCGTGTAGCATCTCGGCGCACAGGTCCATACTCGGCCACCGCTCCTCCGCGAAGTCCGGCAGCAGGGCGACGCGGACGCCGGTCACGCCGTCACCCCGCGCTCGGCGAGCAGTTCGCGGACGAACGCGGTGACGCGCGCGACTTGCCGCTCGCGGTCGAACAGCGGCAGGCCGCGCGGCACGGCGGCGCGCAAACTCGCCAGCCGTTCGGGGGTCATCCCGTCGAGAATCGTCGCCAGGCCGGCGAGCGCGGTCGGGTGCCACGGCGCGGGGCCGGGGACGCGGACGACCCAGCCGTCGTCCAGGTCGTACCCCATCGGCACCGCGGTCGTGACCACCGGCAACCCGGCGGCGACGTACTCGCTGAGCTTCGTCGTGTACCGGAAGCCGCCGCACCGATCGACGCTCTGCGGCAGGCTGCCGAGGTCCATCGCGGCCAAGTAATCGGGGACTTCGCCCGCCGGCACGCGGCCGGTGAACACCACCCGGCCGGCCGGCAAACCCGCGGCCAGCGCCCGCAGCCGCGCGAGCCCAGTGCCGTCCCCCACGAGCAGGCCGTAAGCGTCGGGCCGCTTGACCCGGCGGAGGGCTTCGACGATTTCGTGGCCGTAGCACGAGCCGGTGCGGGCGTTCCAGACCATCGACCCGGCGATGCCCAGAACCAGCGCGCCGGGCGGGATGCCGAGGCGTTCGCGGACCCGCACCCGCGCCGCCGCCGACTCGTCAATCGTGCGCGGGAACGGTGCCCACCCGGCGGCCGTCACGCCGCGCGGGGTGCCGAACGTCAGCGCCCGGCCGACGAGGTACGGCGTCCAGCCGATGTACCCCGCCGCCCCCCGGCACAGCAGGCGTTCGTAAAGCCCGAACAGCGGCCCGGCCCACCGAACGTGCGCCCCGACCCACGGGCCGACCGCGTCCCCACTACTGACCACGTAAGGCACGCCGCGCAGCCGGCCGAGCAGGAGTGCCAGCCCGCCGGCCAGCCCGGTCCCTTCCATCGCCACCAGGTCCGGCCGGGCGACGGCGATCCGCCGCTGCAACTGCCAGAACATTTGCCGCTTCCGGGTGGGGTCGAACGGGAACAGTTCGACGGCGAAGTTGCGGAACAGCTCGCGCAACCGGGCCTCCTCGCGGCTGGCGGACCCCAGCGTCGAGACGAGCAGGACGTTAGCCATGCGTGGGACCGTCCAGGGCGACGAGGGCACGCACCGTGTGGCCGACGGCGAAGTGCGCTTCGTAATACCGCCGCCCCGCGTCGGCCAACGCCGCCCGGCGTTCGGGATCGCCGAGGAGGTCGAGGGCGGTCCGCACCAGGTCGGCGGTCGGCCCGACGGCCAGCCCGCTCGCGGACCAGGCCGGTTCCGTCAACGCCCCCGCGTTCGTCACCACGGCAACGCCATTGGCCAGCCCCGCCATGACCGAAGTCCGCCGCCCGCTGACGCCGTCGGGGTACGGTTGCACGAGCAGGTCGCACGCTTGCAGCACCCGCGAAATGTCCCCCGACGTGGTCGCGTCCGCGCAGACGAGTTGGCCCGCAATCTCCGGGTGACGCATAGCAACACCGTCGCGCCAGGCGCGGTTGCTGCGGCCGACGAGGATGATCCCGAGGGTGGGCATTCGACGACACAACGCCACGACCATCGGTTCCAGCGAGCGGCCGACGAGGTCGCCGTAAGTGCCGAAGTGGCCGACGACGGGACCGCTCGCTGCGAACGTGTCACGCAGACAACCCACGCCGAAATTGGCGCAGATTTGGGGAATGTTACTGGGGACCGGCAGCACAGAGACCGGCGTCGTCGCCGGCAGGCCGTTGGCCCGCAACAGTGGCTCCCAGGCGGGGACGGTGACGAAGACGCGCGACGCGCCGGGCAGCAGCACGCGCACCATCAGCCGGTTGGCCGCGGCGATCAGGTTGTGCCGCAACGGCGACCGCACCCACGGGTAGGCGACCTCGTGGAACATCAGATCGACGGCGTCCCCACTGGTCGCCGCGCGGCGACGCAGCCAGCACGCGAACGGCAGGTTCATCGCCTTGAGGCCGTAGCCGTGCGGGGTGTACTGCACGAACAATCGCCGCGGTTTCGGCGACGCATCGAGCCGCGCGGTCAACTCGCGCAGCCCCGCCCGGCCGAAGCTCGCGCCGACGCGGTGGACGGTGACGGGGCCGTCCGCGCTCGTGCCGACCGGGCCGCGCGTCGAGACGTGAACGGCGTGCCCGGCGGCGGCCAAGGCGTGCGCGACGACGGCCGTGTACCCGGCGACGCCCCCGGCGTCGGGCGGGTACTCGGAGGTGACGATGTGCCATTTCACCGCCGTACCGCCCGCCGCACGATCTGGCGAAACTCGCGGCGGTCGGCGGCCGGCAGAATGAGCACCCACGCCAGCGCGAGGTATCCGACGGCACCGGTGACGTGACACCCGGCGAGGGCGAGCCATTGCGTCGGTCGCGGCCAGGCGGGGTCGAATGGGGCGACGCATTCGGCGAGGGCGAGCAGGGCACCGCCGTAGCCGACCGCGAGCGCCAGCGGTTCGAGCGCGGCCCGGCGCAGAGTACCCGAGTCGAGGCCGAGTTCGCGGCGGAGCAGCACCGGGAGCCAGCCGAATGCGAGGGCCGTTTGCGCGACCGCCGCGCCGACGACCGGGCCGGGCAGGCCGACGGTCAGCGTCACGGCGACACTCAGCGTCAGGTTCGCGGCCGTGGCGACGATCATCCCGGGGACGAGCCGGCGCACCGGGGCCAGCACGGTCAACGGCCACGACCACAGAGCGACCAGGGCTTGCACCCAGGCCAGGGCGACGGCCGGCCAGGTGACCGCGGCCCCGGCGTACCGCTCCGGGCCGACCCACAGGCCGATCGTCGCGTGATTCCAGACGCCGACGGGGATCAGCAGCGCCAGCCCCAGGGTCGAGAGCAGGCGCGTCAGGAACTCCGTGCGGGCGGCGAAGCGGGCGGTTTCGCCGCGGTGGTACAGGTCGGCCAGCGCCGCCCACGACGCCGCCCCGACGCCCAGAAGTTGCCCGTGGACGAGACTCGTGAGCCGGTGCGTGAGGAAGAAGACCGTCGCCGCGGTCGGCCCGAGCAGCCCGGCGACGAGGATGTTGTGCGACAGGGTGCCGAGGCGGCCGGTGGCGTTGAACGCGAGCCACGGCCACTGGACCGCGCAGAACTCGGCACGGACGCCCGGGTCCGGGGCGAACGGCTCGCGGCGGATCGCCGGGTACTGGCGAAGTCCGTCGCGGGCGAGCAGGAGCAGGACCGCCGCGGCGGCGACGACGGCGGCCAGACTTTGGCCGACCAGCCCCGCGCCGGAGTACGCCGCGGCCACGCTCAGGCCGGCGACGAGAACGCCGCCGACGGCGACCGCGGCGTTGACGACGAAGCCGCGCTGCCCGGCCTCCGCCAGGCTGCGGAAGGCGTTCAACGGCAGCAGCAGCACGCCCAGGAGCAGCACCGCACACGCGGCGTAAACTTCGCCTTCGAGGTCCGCGGGGGCCTGCACGAGCCGGGGCATCAACGCGCCGAGGACGACCGCCGCCGCCGCCATCCCGGCCGTCACCCGGATGAACGCGGCCAGCCCGGCGTGCGCGACCCGCACGACGCCCGCGCCGTCGCCCCGGCCGAGTGCCCGCGCGTACAGCGGGCCGAGCGAACTGCCGACGCCCAGGTCGAGCAGCGCGAGCCAGCCGAACCAGTCGAGGAGCGAGCGGAAGATGCCGAACCGGGCGTCGCCGAGGTGCCGCAGGACGAACGGCAGGGTCACGAAGTTGACCGCCGTCAGCCCGACCGCCATGCCGGTGCCGCTCACGAAGGTCAGCAGCGTCCGGGCCGACCGCGACATTACGCCGGCACTCCGCTCAGGTGTGCGTGACAGACGTCGGCGATGGCGGTCGCGGCGTGCCCGTCGCCGTAAGGGTTGCCGGGAAGGAGTGGCGGGGCCGAACCGTTGAGGATCGCACTCGTCGCCGCGACGATCCGCTCCCGGTGCGGGCCGACGAGTTGGACGTGCCCGGACGCGACCGCCTCGGGCCGCTCCGTCGTGTCGCGCATCAAGACGACGCGCTTGCCGAGCGTCGGAGCTTCTTCTTGCACCCCGCCCGAGTCCGACAGGACGACGGCGGCGCGGCGGAAGAGGGTCAGGAATTCGAGGTAGCCGAGCGGCTCCAGGAGCGCGACGTTGGCCGCCCCGGCCGCGCGGAGGATCTCCCCGACCGGCCCGCGGACGTTCGGGTTCAAGTGGACCGGGTAGACGAACCGGGCCGCCGGGAAGAGCCGGGCGAGGTCGGCGACGGCGTGGCAAATCGCCTCGAACCCGGGGCCGAAGTTCTCCCGCCGGTGGCCGGTGACGAGGACCAGCGGCCCGCCCCCGGGGAGGAACCCGGGGGGCAGGCCGGGGACTTCGACGGGGGCGCGGTCGAGCCGGGCCAGGGCCAGGTGCAGGGCGTCCACGACGGTGTTGCCGACGAGGTGGATGCGGCCGGCCGGCACGCCGTCCCAGAGCAGGTTGTCCCGGGTCGCCGCGGTCGGCGCGAAGTGCAGCGTGGCCAGCCGCGTCAGCAGCACCCGGTTCGCCTCCTCCGGCCACGGCGATTGCAGATCGCCCGTGCGCAACCCGGCCTCGACGTGCCCGACCGGGGTGCGGTGGTAGAACGCCGTCAGCCCGGCCGCGAACGCCGCGGTCGTGTCCCCCTGCACGAGCACCAGGTCGGCCGGGTGGGCGCGCAACTCGGCGTCGAAGGCCGTCAGCGTGCGGGCCGTCAGCCCGGCGAGCGACTGGTCCGGGGTCATCACGTTCAGGTCGGCGTCCGGCACGATCTCGAAGGTCGCCAGCACGGCGTCGAGCATCTGCCGGTGCTGCCCGGTGACGACGACGCGCGGCGCGAACCGGGCGTCGGCCCGGAACGCGCGGACGACGGGGGCCATCTTGATCGCCTCCGGCCGCGTGCCGAAGACGAGGGTCACGCGGGGCAACATCGCCATCGTCTTCACCTCGTCCGGGGCGTGGGGTTCAAGTCTTCCGCAGCAAGGTTAAGCCGCTGCCGCGACTGGTGGCCAGGGTGAGCGTCGGGCCGCGGTCGGGCCGGGCGTGGACGGCGCGGCCGACGCCGGGGACGTTGACCGTGTCGTGGACCGCCAGGATGCCGCCGACGCGGACCTTCGGCCACCAGGCGTCGAGTTCGGCGCGCACGCCGCGCTCGGTGTGGTCCGCGTCCAGGAAGACGAGGTCGCACCCGCCGGGGACCGTCGCCAGGACAGTCGGGTCGGTCGAGCGGCCGTGGTGCTTATGGACGCGGGCGGCGGTCGTCACCGCGGCCCGGCCGGCGGCTTCTTCGAGGGCGCTGGCGCTCAGATCGACGAGGTGCAAGTCGCCGTCCGCGCCGAGCGCGGCGGCCAGGTGCTGCGACGTGAAGCCGCGGAAGACGCCGACCTCGACGACCCGCCGGGCGAGGCCCAGCACGGCCAGGGCGTACAGGGTCCGGGCGACCTCCGGCTCGCTACTCTCGACGACGACCTGGTGCCCGAGTTCGGGCTGCGTCGCCGCGGCGAGGTGCGCCGGCAGGCGCGGCAAGTCCGGCAGTGCGGGGGCCAGGAACTCGAACAGGCCGCACGAACTGCGGGGGACCGCGGCCAGCCGGGCGAACGGCAGCGTCAGCGCCTCGCGGACCAGCTTGCCGCGGAAGATCAGGCCACGCACCGTCGGCATTACGAACCCTCTTTCGCGGCCAGGGCCAGGGCGACGGCGGGGATTCCCTCCCGGAACAGCCACGGCCGCGGGGCCGAGGCGTAGTGCTTGGCGACGAGCGGCCGGCCGTCGTCGGTAGTCAGCCCCGGCCCGGTCGAGAGCCGGTACGTCGGCGGCAAGACTTCCACCCCGTGCCGCGAGCCGAGGAGCGCGTGGATCGTCTGCTCCGCGAGCCACGGCCGGCTCATCACGTCCGCGTCCGCCGCGAACTCGTCCATCTCGTCGAAGCCGAGCGCGGCCCGCCGGACCAGCGACAGCCCGGCGTTCAGCCGCGGGACCAGCGCGACGCCGTACCGTGCCGCGGCCTGGGCGGCGGTGATGTTGTACCAGTCGCCGGCGTCGGCGTTGTGCCAGTTGACCGGCCGGCGGTCGGAAACCGCGGCGAGGAGTTCCGCCGGCGGGCGGAAGAAGAGCACGTCGGTGTCGAGCAGGAGCAGGGACTCGCCGCGGCCGAAGACGGCGGGGTCGATCAACTTGCGGAGCATGACCGCCCGCCGCCGCGCCGCCAGGAGCCGCGGGTACGCCGTCAGCCGGGCCTCGACGCCCGCGTCGGCCTCGGCCGTGGAGACGAACCGGCTGTCCGGGAAGTGCGTTCGCAGGCGGCGAATTTCGCGCGCCGTCATCCAGCCGCCCTGGTGCCAGGTGAGCGGCCAGCGGACCCCGGCGTGGTGGTAAAAACTCTTCGCCGCCCAAAGCCCGGCGAGGTGGTCCGGCCCGTAAACGAGGACGTGGACCCCCGCCGCCGCGGGGCCGTCGGCCGCGTCCGTGGCGACCGGGGCCGTCCGCAACACGCCGCGACACGCCCGCCAGCGCGTCACGGCGTCGGCCACCCCTTCGCGGCGCAGGGCGTGGCAGCCGACCCAGAAGCGCGAGTGCCGGACGGAGTGCGACCGCCGGTCGATCCAGGGCGTCACGCCGGCCCCGGGGGCTTGACCAGCCGGGCGTAAATCGCTTCGAGGGCGTCCACGGTCGGCGTCGGGCCGTACCGCGTTTCGACCAGCCGGCGGCCGGCCGCGCGCTGGCGGTTTTGCGCGGCGGGGTCCTGCAACAGGGCGATGGTGCGCTCGATCAACCCCGCGTCGTCGTCGGCCACGCCGGCCTCGACCCCGTCGGTGACGGCCAGCCCCTCGATGCCCTCGCAAGTCGTCACCACGGGGACGCCGTAAGCGAAGGCTTCGAGTACCTTGACCTTCACGCCGCTGCCGCGCGCCGGGGCGTAGACGAAGACGACCGTCGCCTCGAAGTACGGCCGCGCGTCCGGCACGTTCTCGGCAATCGTCACGCCCGGCAGGTGCAGGTAATCCGCGAGGACCGAGCGCGCCGACCAGCCGACGATGACCAGGCGCGCGGCCGGCACGCGCCGCTGGATCTCGGGCCACAGCCGGGTCAAGAGCCGGACCGCCGCGGACGCCGACGGCGACCAGCCCATGCTGCCGATGAGGGTCACGACGGGGTCGCCGGTCCGCCGCTCGTCCGGGGCGTAGGCGTACAACGCGGCGTCGATGCCGAACGGCGACACGGCCACGTCCGCGCGCGGATTGGCGCGCAAGATTTCGGGCACGAGCCGCGGCGAGTTGACGCGGAAGTGCTTCAGCCGGCGGAGCAATCGCCGCTCCGCGCCGAGCATCAGCCAGCGGTCGAGCCGGCCGCGAAGGGTGGTCGGGCGGGTCAACGCCTGGTCGATGCCCGCCAGGTAGAAGACGTTGACGAGGGCCTTGTCGGCGTGCCGCAGGCCGAGCCAGCCGGCCCACAATTCTTCCAGGTGCAGCACGTCGAACCCGGCGGCCAGTTCGCAGTCGAGGTCGGCCCTGAGTGCCTCGCCGAACATGTACGAGTGCGGCCGGCGGAGGGTCTCGCACTTCGACCGCAAGCCGCGCCGCACGGGGATGGGATACAGCCGGAGGTCGTAGGCGGGGGCCGGGAACAGCCGCTTCGCCTCGGCCATCTCGCGCGGGTCGCCGCACGCGGCGAAGGCGGTGACGCGGTGGCCCCGGGCGACGAGTTCCTTGAGCAGCACGCAGTACCACCGCGCGACCGCTTTGCCGAACGGGACCGGGGCCTCGATCATCACGACGACGACGCGCACTACTCGACGGCCCGCACGAATTCGGCGGCCATCGCGTCCCAGCTCCGTTCGCGCAGCACCTCGGCCAGCGGGGCGACGCGGCCGGGCCACCAGTCGAGCGTGCCGCGCCAGTGCCGCAGGCGGTCGGCGAGTTCGCCGGCGTCGTCCGGGTTGTGCACGAGCAAGTCGGCCAGGTCCGGCGGGTAGTGCTCGGCGACGCCGGCCCGCGCGCCGACGATCGCCGGCAGCCCGCGGCAGACGGCTTCCTGCACGCCGAGGCCGTAAGCCTCGTACCGGGCCGGGTGGACGAGCACGTCCGCGGCGGCCAGCAGCCGGGGCACGTCGGTGCGGAAGCCGAGGAACTGGACGCGCTCGCCCAGGCCGTCGGCGGCCGCGCGGGCTTGCCAACTCTTGAGCATCGCACCGTGCCCGACGACGCCGAGGCGCACGTCCCAACCGGGGTCGGCGGTCAGGGACTTCCAGGCGGCGTACAGGGTGTCGAAGCCCTTGCGGTCGTCGCCCAGCGCGCCGACGAACAGCGCCCGCGGGCCGTCGCTCCAACCGAGGGCGGCGCGGGCGGCGCGGCGTTCGGCCGGTAAAATCGGGCCGAACGCGGCCGGGTCGCAGCCGTAGTAGACGACGCGGACGCGGTCCGGCGGCGTGCCCAGGAGTTCGACCGCGTCCCGGGCCGTCCGCCGGCTGTTGCAGACGACGACGCGACTGGCCGGGACAATTTCGCGCTCCCGGCGGAGCGCCCGGTGGTGGTGCCAGCGGGACTTGAAACCTCGCACGAGGCCGGGTTGCGCCGGTCCGTCGTAAGCCGCGTGGACGTAGTGCAGCCAGTTCACGTCGGCCCGGCGGCAGTTGCCGCCGTTGACGACGACCCGCCCGCCCGCCGCGGTCGTGGCGGCCGCTTCGCGCCGGCCCAGGTGGTCCAGGAACGGCTCGCCCAGGACGTGCATCCCCAGCGGCCGCGCGGCCAGTCCGACGCGCACCCCGGGCCGGGCCGCGAGGTCGGCATCGACGCGGTGGCCGACGAGGGTGACGCCGCCCCGGCCGGCCAGGTGCGCCGCCAGCGCGGCGTTCGCGGCGTCCATCCCGCCGCGCGGCATGAAGTCGCCGGTGACGATCAGCCAGGGGGCACTCACGGCGACGCCTCCGGGGTGCGCGCGGCGGTCACGACGGCGGCGTTGAGGAGCCAGAATTCGAGGCCCATCTGGCCGATGAACGGGACGTACGAGAAGGTCACGGCGCAGACGCCGAGGTTGTACGCCGTGAGCACCGCGGCCCACCCGGCGACGCGCGGGTCGGGGCAGCGGCGGGCCACCCGCAGCGTACTCAGGCAGGCCGCCAGGATCGCCCCGGCGTAGGCGGCCATGAGCGGCGCGCCGCCGTCGAACAGCCACGCCGTCCACTGGATTTCGACCCACAGCGGCTTCGCGTCTGGGTTCCCGGCGTCGCCGAAGTAGACGTTGACCATACCCCACCGGCCAAGGCCCGCGCCGAGCGGGTAGGCGTCCAGGTGCTCGCCGAAAGTGGCTTCCAGGAAGCGGCCGCGGCTGTGGTAGTAGACGGCGTCGGGGTCGTCCTCGACGAGGGTTTCGAGCCGGGCCAGGGTCGCTTCTCCGCCGACGGCCAGGGCGTAGGCGACACTCCCCGCGGCGACGCCGGGCAGCAGTGCGGCGACCCAGACCAAGTCCCGGGACCGCCGCGCCGCCGCGAGGGTCCCGGCGAGGACGACGGTCATTAAAGCGGCGAGGACGACGGCGACGCGGACCTGGCACAGCACCATGCAGAATAGCCCCGCGGCCATCCCGCCCACGGCCGAGAGGCGCAAGGCCGGCGACCGCGCGTTGGTCAGGAAGCCGAGGCCCAACAGGTACGCCGTCAGCCCGGCCGCGGCCGCCCCGCCTGGGGTGTCGGTCAGGCCCATCGGGCGGAAAATCGTCGCCCCGTCGGCCAGCACGATCTTGACCCCGTCCCCGGTCTCGCCGTCAAAACTCGCGTTGGCCTGCGGCATGAATTCCCCCGGCGCGAGGGCTTGCAAGACCCCGACGCCGGCACTCAACGTCTGAAAGCCCCAGATGACCAGCAGCACCCGAACCAGCAGCCGCGGCGTCACGCGCAGGCGCGTCACCCAGACCAGCGGGGCGGCGATGGCGACGTTCAGGGCGACGGCGGCGAGGCCGGCGAGCGGGCTGTTGGTCGTCGGGTGGAAGAATTGCACGCCCACCACCACCAGCGCCGCCAGCAGCCACGGCCGGCTCGGGTGTCGGCCGGACGCGCCGGGGGCGAACGCCAGGGCGATCAGGCTGACGCCGAAGGCGGCGACGCGGAAGGCCGGCCGCGCGGCGCTCAGGTGCGGCACCAGGAGCGCGAGCTGGCAGGCGATTTGCAGGCCGACGAAGCCGAGCAGCCACGCCCGCGCCGCCTTCTCCTGTTGAAGGGCCGTGGTCACGACGCCGGCCCCAGGAGTTCGCGCAACCGGGGCAACACGACGGCCGGGTCGCACAAGGCGCTGGCCCGCGCCGGCCCGGCCGCGCCGAGCCGTTCGCGGTCGGCGTGGTAGGCGATCAGGCTGCGCAGGGCGTCGGCCAGCGCGACCGCATCCCCCGGCGGGACGAGCCGGCCGCACGCCGGGGTGACGACCTCCGCCCCGCCGCCGAGGTCGGTGGTCACGACCGGCAGGCCGGCGGCCAGGGCCTCGACGAAGGCGACGCCGAACGGCTCCGGGGCGGTGTTCGGCTGGCAGGAAATGTCGGCCGCGCGGAGGAGCCGGGGCACGTCCGCGCGCTGGCCCAGGAAGCGGACCCGGCCGGCGATCCCGGCGGCCTGCACGGCGGCCTGAAGTTCGCGCAAGTACGCCGCTTCCGCCGCGCGCTGCGGGCCGCCGGCGATCCACGCCGTCCACCCGGGCACGTCGGCCAGCCGGGCCAGCGCCGCGACCGTGACCGCCGCCCCCTTCCACCGCTCCAGCCGGCTCGCCTGCAGGATCACAACGTCCCGCGGCAGCGTGGTCAACTCCCGGCGGACCGCCGCCGCGTCGCCCCGGTCGCGGGGGTCCGGTAACTCGACCGGCAAGTACGCGACCGCCGTCGGCACGCCGGGGAAAACGTTCGCCACGGTGCCCGCCGTGAAGCGGCTGTTCGCCAGCACGAGGGCCGGCGGGGTGCGGCCGGCCCGGCGTTCGAGCCAGTGCCGGCCGGTCAGCGCGTCGTGGGCGACCGCGACCAGCCGCACGCCGGCCGCCGCGACCGTCGGGGCGAAGACCGCGTGCGGCCAGCAGGCGTGACAGGCGGCGAGATCGTAAGGTTGCGACTTGAGCAAGCGCGCCAGGCGTCGCCGGGCGGCGAGGACCGTCCAGGGGCGGCCGAAGCGGGCCGCGCCGAGGTCGTGGACCGGCACCCCGTGCGCGGCCAATTCGTCCCAAAGTTGGCCGCGGAAGCAGAGGCCGAACTCCGGCTCCATCCCCGGGGCGAGGTGCCGCAGTTTCGCCAGCGCGATCAGCACCCGCTCGACGCCGCCGAAGAGGTTCCCGGCGTACAGGTGCAACACCCTCACGCCGCGCCGCCCGACAACGGTTTGCGGCCGACCAGCAGCACGTTGTCCGAGAGCAGCCGCGGCAGCCGGCGACTGAGCGCGGCCGGGAACCGGCGGGCCGTGCCGGGGACGCGGCCGGACCCAGTGTACGCGATCCGCACTTCGGTCAGGCCGCACTCGGCCGCGATCCGCCGCAGATCGACGGCGAGCAGCGCGGTCAGGTGCGCGGGGTAACTGCCGGCCCGGAAGGCGTTGAACTCGCCGAACGCGACGAGGGTCAGCGTGCTCAACAGGCTGAGTTGGTTCGGCGTCGTGACGACGACCCGGCCGCCCGGCTTGCACAGTCGCGTGAGTTCGCGGAGGAAGGCCCGCGGGTTCTCGAGGTGTTCGATCGTCTCGACGGCGGCCACCACGTCGGCCACGCCGTCGGGTAACGGGGCGCGGCCGTCGTCGAGGTCGAGGGCCACGAACTCGCCGGCGGCCGGGAACCCGGCGTACCGCACCGCGTCCACGCCGACGTACCGGCCGAACCCGGGGGCGACGAACGCCCACAGGTCGCCGGCCCCGCAGCCGACGTCGACCAGCACCCCGCCCGGCGGCCGCCCGGCCAACTCCCGGGCGACGGCGGCGTAAATCGCGGGGCCACTCGTGCCCCCGCTGAGCCGCGCCCGGTGCCCGACGGCGGTGGCGATGTCACCCATAGATGCGCCACCCCCGCGGGGCCAGCGCGGCGGTCGCGCCGGCGGGGTCGAGCGTCGCCAGGTAACTCGGGGCCTCGTACGGCTTGCACAATCGCGGCGCGGCCAAACCCGCCAGGACCGGGCCGCGCAACGCCCAGCCGATCTGGAAGAGGGCGTACCCGGCGGCGTGTAAAATCCCCGCCGCTTCGCTGGTGGCGATGGCGTGGTCCTCGAAGACGACGTGCCGGACCGCGCCGCGGCCGAGCAGGCCGCGCGCCCCGCGCAGCACCGCCGCCTCGTGCCCTTCCACGTCGAGTTTCAGCACGTCGAAGCGGTCGTCCGGGAAAAGGCCGTCGAGCGTCGCCGTCGGTACCTCGATGGCGGTCTCGCCCGGCGCGGGCGGTCGGTTCCCCGGGGCGAGGTGGCCGATCCCCTCGTTGCCCGAGAAGCCGGCCGGGAGGACGAACCGCGCGACCCCGGCGGCGTCGCTCAGGGCCACCGCGTGGACTGCGACGGCCGAGGCCGCGCGGCGCACGTTGTCCCGCAGCCGCTGCCCGAGGGCCGGGTGCGGCTCGAAGCTCTCGACCCGCCCGGGCGGCCCGACCTTCGCCGCGAGCAGGCTCGTCATGTACCCCACATTGGCCCCGGCGTCGATCGCCCGACCGCCGAACGGCACCAGTCGGAACAGCACTTCGGACACGGCGATGTCGTACACGCCCGTCGTCCAGACGGCCCGGCCGATCGTCTCGCCGGGGTTCACGGTCAGCGTCGCGCCCCACGGCAACGTCACCGCCGTCGGGCCGGTCGGCGGCGCGGCCAGCCGCTGCCCGACGCGCCGGGCGAGTTGCCGCGGGCGGTAGACGAACCACGGCTTCCAGAGCGCCGTCACCGCACGACCCGGCGGTACAACGCCTCGCACCGTTCGGCCATGACGGCGGCCGTGAACCGTTCGCCGGCCTCGCGGCGGCCGCCGGCGCTGAGCCGGTCGCGCAGGCCGGGTTCCACCACCAGGCGGTTCGCGGCGGCGGCGAACGCGGCGGGATCGTCCACCGGGACCGTCAGCCCGGCGACACCGTCCCGGCAGACCCAGCCGACGCCCGAGTGCGGGACGGCCGCGTTGATCGTCGGGCAGCCGCTCGCCATCGCCTCGACCTGGACCAGGCCGAAGCCCTCGCTGCGGGCGTTCGACGGGAACCAGTGGGCCGTCGCCGCGTGGTACCCGCCGACCAACTCGTCCGTCGAAACCCGGCCCCGCCAGACGACGCGGTCCGCCACGCCGAGAGTGACCGCCAGTGCCCGCCAGGCCGCCTCCATCGGCCCGGTGCCGAACACCAGGAGGGTTCCGGGGACGTGCCGCAGGGCGCGCAACGCGACGCCGAGCGCCTTGTACGAGACCAGCCGGCCGACCGTCACCCAGAGCGGCCCCGGGTCGTTGTGCCGGAACCAGTTGGCGCAGGTCAGCGCGGCCGGACTCGGCCGCGCGAACGGGTCGAGGTCCAGGCCCAACGGCAGCGTCTCGACCTTGCCGCGGAACGCCCTCAACAGTGGCGACCCGTCCGGGTACGCCGGGCTGGTCGCCAGGACCAGGGCGGCGCGACCGTACAAGCGCGCCTCGAACGGCCGCACGACGTGCTTCAAGGCGCGCTGCCGGACGATGTCCGAGTGGTGCGTGATCACGAGCGGGCGGAGCCGCGGCACGGCCAACGCGGCGAGTACCGCGGTGACGTTCGGGGCGTGCAGGTGCCACACGTCCGGCGGGTCGTTCGCCATCCGCCGCAGGAGTCGCGTCAGGCCCGGGGCCACGTCGAACTTGGCGACGCTCGCCCACCGGCCGACCCGGACGACCCGCACCAGGCCGTCGTCGTCCCGGGCGTGCGGGGTGCGCCGGAAGCGGTCGAAGGTCGCGTCCGACCCGTCCGCGGCGGCGTGGTTGAGCGCGACGACGGTCACGGCGTGGCCCCGCGCGGCGAGGGCCTGCGCGAGGGTCCGGGTGTGCGTCTCGATGCCGCCCAAGGCGGGCGGGTAGTACTTCCCGATCTGGACGATGCGGAGGGGCGGGCGGGCGGGTTCGGGCAAGGGGGTCGTTCGGAAACGGGTGCGGCTTCGCCTTGGTCGGCGGCCCGCCGGGTGGCGCGCCGCCGGACTGAAGACTGCTCGCACGAGGGGGTTTGAGGGGACGTGGACAAGCTAACCCGCGCATGTTAAGACGGCAAGCCGCAAGTCCCCGCTTTCGCCCCGCCGCCGGCCGCGTATCCTGTTGTTACCGCCAGCCCGCCCGGAGTCCCCCCAATGCGTTTCGCCCTCGCCGCCGGCTGTCTCGTCCTGGCCGTCTTGTCCGCCGGGGCCGCCCCGCCCGAGCCGCCCCGCGAGTTCCGCGGCGTCTGGGTGGCGAGCGTCGGCAACATCGACTGGCCGTCGAAGTCCGGGCTGCCGGCCGAGGACCAGAAGCGGGAACTCGTCGCACTCCTGGATCGCTTCAAAGCCCTCAATTTCAACGCGGTCGTGCTGCAAGTCCGGCCGATGTGCGACGGCCTGTACGAGTCGAAGCTGGAGCCGTGGTCCGAGTTCTTGACCGGCACGTCGGGCCGGTCCCCCGGGTACGACCCGCTCGCCGTCGCGGTGACCGAGGCCCACCGCCGCGGCCTGGAACTGCACGCCTGGTTCAACCCGTACCGCGCGAAAAGCCCCACCGCGAAGTCCGACCTCGACCCGACGCACCTCGTCAAACGCCGGCCCGACCTGGCCAAGACGTACGGCAAACATTCCTGGCTCAACCCGACCAGCCGCGAGGTCCAGGACCACTCGCTGGCCGTCATCGCCGACGTGGTCAAGCGCTACGAGATCGACGGCGTCCACCTCGACGATTACTTTTACCCGTACCCCGAACTCGACGCGGCCAAGGTCGAAATCCCCTTCCCCGACGACGACACCTGGGCCGCGTACACCGCCGCCGGGGGCAAGTTGGCCCGCGACGACTGGCGGCGCGACGCGGTCAACTCCTTCGTCAAGCGGCTGTACGCCGAGACGCACGCGGCCAAGCCGTGGGTGAAGGTCGGCATCAGCCCGTTCGGCATCTGGAAGCCGGGCCACCCCGCCGGGATCGCCGGCTTCGACCAGCACGGCAAGCTGTACGCCGACGCCAAGTTGTGGCTCAACGAAGGCTGGGTCGATTACTGGACGCCGCAACTGTACTGGCCGATCGCCCAGGAAAAGCAGAGCTACCCGAAGCTCCTGAACTGGTGGGCCGGCGAGAACACCAAGAAGCGGCACCTGTGGCCGGGCAACATCCCGAGCCGCGTCGGGGCGGCCAAGCCGTGGCCGGCGAGCGAGATTACTGAGCAAATCAAGCTGACGCGCAAGGTCGGCGGCGGCAACGTCCACTTCAGCGCGAAGCCGATCCTGGCCAACGTCGCCGGCATCGCCGACGAGTTGGCCAAGGTCTACGCCACCCCCGCCCTGGTCCCCGCGTCCCCGTGGCTGGGCTACGCGAAGCCGGCGGTGCCG
>JANYHV010000142.1 GCA_025362195.1 Fimbriiglobus sp.
GCGGCGAGTGCAGCCGGCGGGCGTACCCGGCGAGGAACCAGGCGGTCAGCACGGCGAGCGCGGGGTACAGCGGGGCGACGTAGTTCGGCAGCTTCGTGGCGACCAGCGAGAACGGCACGAAGTACGCCACGACCCACGCCAGCAGGAACCGGACCGCGCGGGCCGTCGGGGGCAGGGTGCCGTCGGCGGCGCGGCGGGTGGCGCGGGCGGCGTAATACAGTGTCACCCCGATGACACTCGACCACGGGGCCGTGAACACGATCACGCACAGGGCGTAGTAGTAGACCGGGCCGGAGTGGTTCTCCTGGGCCGTCGTCATGCGGTCGAGGTTCTCGTTCACCAGGAACTTCTTGAGCCACGCCCCGCGCGTCTCGGCGGTCACGAAGGCGACCCACGGGACCGTCACCAGGCCGTACACGAACACGCCCGCGAGCAGCTTCCGGTCGAGAATCCGGCGGGCCTCGCGGTTCCAGACGAAGTACGCCACGAAGGCCAAGCCGGGGACGAGCAGGCCGACCGGGCCTTTGGTCAGCACGGCCAGGCCGCACGGGATCGCGGGCAGGACGAACCAGCCCCGGCCGCCGTTCTCGTGCCCGACCCAGACGAGGTAAAAGGTGAGCGTCGTGAAGAAGATCAGCGGGGCGTCCGGGGTCGCCGCGTGGGACAGCACGGCGAACTGCACCGTGCTCGCCAGGACCACCCCGGCGAGCAAACCGACGACCGGGTCGAACAGCCGCCGGCCGAGCTGGTACGTGACCAGCACGCTGCCGACGGCGAGCAGCGCGGCGGGGAAGCGGGCCGACCACTCGCTCACGCCGAAGGCGTTGTAGCTGGCCCGCTGCAGCCAGTAGAGGAGCACCGGTTTGGCCGACCGGAGTTCCCAGTTGAACGTCGGCACGATCCACGTGCCGGCCTCCATCATCTCGCGGGCGCACTCGGCGTTCACCCCCTCGTCCATGTCCCACAGCGCCGGCCCGCCGAGGTTGGGCAGCGTCAACAGGGCGGTCAGCGCGACGAGGAACAGGCGGTGCGCCCAGGGCGATGCGGTCATGAGGTCACGAGGCTTTCGGCGGCGACGGGGTCCCGCGTCGGGCGGGTCGGACGGCGGAGCCAGGCGGTGCGGGCGGCGTAGGCGAGGCCGAGGGCGACCATGCCGACCCCGCACATCTCGAAGGCCGCGGACGGGCCGTCCCGCTCGACGAGCGGGTGGGCCAGGACCGGGGACAGGAACTGCCCGGCGAACATCGCGCTGATGAGGCCCCCGGCGAGCCGGCCGCGCAGGTGCGCCGGGGCGACGCGGATCAGCCAGTTCATCAGCGTCGGCGTGAACAACCCGCCGCCCAGCCCGGCGAGGCCCAGGCCGACGAAGGCGACGGCCGGCCGCTCGGCCAGGCCGAGGACGACGAAGCCGGTTCCGAGCAGCACGAAGAAGGCGACGACGAGGCGGTCCCGGCCGAACCGGCCCGCCAGCCGGCCGTACAGGATGGACGTGACGGCGGCGTGCGCGGTCATCGTCGCCACGGCCAGCGCCGCGACCAGCGGCCCCGCGCCGAAGCGGACTTTGACGTGGAACGGGAGTTGCGGCGGCCCGAGGTAGAAGGCCGCCATGCCGACGAAGGCGATGGCGTAAATCAGCCCCAGCGTCGGCCACGGCACGGCCAGCGGGTACTCGCCGGTCGGCGGCGCGGCCTCCCCGGTGGCGGTCTTGAGCGGCCCGCGGTCGGGTTCGGCGACGAACCGCACCGCCGCGGCCAGGACCGGCAGCGAGGCGACGTAAATGGCGAACGGCCAGTGCCACGTGCCGGCGGCCGCGAGCATCCCGCCGACCGGCAGGAAGACCACGCCGCCCAGGGCCATCGCCGTCGCCTGGAAGCCGAGAAAGCGGCCGCGCTCGGGGCCGTGGAAGTAGAACGAGATCAGCGTCGAGGTCGTCGTCATGACCATCGCCACGGCCACCCCGAGGAGCAGTCGCCCGGCCAGGACCGGGTACGCGCCGTCGAGGTACAGGCCGGTCGTCCCGGCCACGGCGTACAGGACCAGCCCGGCCAGGAGCAGCGGTTTGCACCCGAACCGGTCCACGAACCAGCCGGAGATCGGGGCGAACAGGGCGATGGCCAACGCCGGCAGCGCGAGCACCATTTTGGCCAGGAAGTCGGGGTTCGGCACCTGCCCGGCGAAGGCCGCGCCGATCTGCGGCAGGGCCGGCGCGACGATCGCCCCGGCCATGACCGTGAGCGAACTGGCCGCCAGCAGGGTGACGCGGGTGGGCCGCGGCACGACGGGGAACGTCGGCCCGTGCCGGGGAACTGGAGTCGCCATGCCTGCCCTCGAACGCACTCGCTGAACCGGAGAGGGGAGACGTGTTTTACACGCAACCCCGCGCCGCTCCAATCCCGAACGACGATTCGGGGCCGCGGGGGTGCCCCGGCGGTAGAATGATTCGATGCGACTTCCGCCCACGACACCCGGTCGGCGACTCCGCGGGGTGATCCTCACGGTGCTGCTCGTCAGTCAGGTCGTCGGCGCGACGGGGATGCCGGTGCCGACGCCGGGGGCGGCCGCGTCCGGGGTGCCGTTCCCCTGCCAGTCGAAGGCGTGCGGCTGCCTGACCGCGACCGCGTGTTGGGCCGGCGACTGCTGTTGCTCGACGCTCGAAGACAAGTTGCTCTGGGCGGACGCGCGCGGGTTCGAGCCGCCGGCCCACGTCCGGCCCCTGGTCGCCGCCCGCCGCTGTTCCCCCGCCCGCGCCCCGGACGAGTGCCCCAAGTGCGCCGCCAAGGCGAAGCCGGCCGCCGGTGACACCGGCCTGACACTCGTGATCGGCGAGGCGGCCCAGAAGTGCCGCGGCAAGTCGGCCGCCGGCACGATCGCGCTCGAACCGGCCGTCGTCGCGTTCGCCCCGGCGCTGCCGGCCCCGAGCTTCGGCGTCGCCGAGCCGGCCGCCCGCCGCGACGAGTTTACGCAACCCCTCCCGCACGTCCCCCCGACCCCGCCGCCGCCGCAGGCGCGTTAGCCCGACGCGCGAGCGAGGGACGCAAAGGTCGTCGATCCCGTCAGACGGCGTGGGCCGTCCTTTCGTTGACCTCAACACTCACAACCACCTTTGCTTCCCTCGCTCGCGCGTCGGGCTAACCCGATAAGCCTGCGGCGGGGCCGAAATCGCTCCCCTCACACCCGGAGTTCCTTCCATGACGACGACGTTCCGCCGCGGCTTCACGCTCATCGAGTTGCTCGTGGTGATTGCGATTATTGCCGTGCTCATCGGGCTGCTCTTGCCGGCCGTGCAGAAGGTGCGCGAGTCGGCGGCGCGGCTGAAGTGCGCCAACAACTTGAAGCAACTCGGGCTGGCCTTGCACAACCACGAGGGGGCACTCGGGGCCTTCCCGCAGGGCCGCAACGGCTACCCGAAGGTCGTGTCGGCACCGGCCCGGTTGCTGGCTTACGTCGAGCAAGACAACTTGCAGAAGCTCGTCGATCCCGACGGCACCCTCTTCGTCGGCACGCCGAACGACGCCGCGGCCAAGAACCGCGTCGGCCTGCTCGTCTGCCCCGCCGACCCGCTGAACGGCCAGGTGCCGGGGAGCGCGTACTCCGGCGGCAATTACGTCGCCAACAACGGCACCGGCGTCGCCTTCGACGGCACCGGGGCGATCGCCGGGTACCTGACCATTGCGCTGGGCGACGGGGCGTTCGCGCAAAGGCCGGTCCGCATCGCCGACATCACCGACGGGACCAGCAACACGGCCGCGTTCTCCGAAAGCCCGCTCGGGACTGGGGCGACGGTCACCGCCGTGCCGACCGACGCGGCGACGATCCGCACCGTCGTCTTGCAGGTGCCGGGCGGCGCGGACCCGACCCCGGCGGCGTGCGACGGCGGGGCCGGGGCGTGGTTCAGTCGGCGGGGCGAGCAGTGGATCAACGGCCACTACGCCCGCACCCTTTACAACCACTACTACCCGCCGAACGCGGCCAAGTGGGACTGCGGCAACGGCAGCGGCAACAAGGGGCTGACGGCCGCCCGGAGCACCCACACCGGGGGCGTCGAAGTGCTGCTGTGCGACGGGTCCGTCCGGTTCGTCCGGGACGCCATCGAGCTGGCGACGTGGCGGGGGTTGGCCACGCGGGCCGGGGGCGAGGTCCCGGGGGATTTTTAGCGGCGGCGGGTCTGGACTCGCCGCGCGCGGGGTCGGTCGGGTAAGATGCCGGGGACGACGTTTCCCCGAGTCAGGATGCCCCCCATGTCCACGGCCGCCCTCGAACTCACGACCGCCCCGCAGCACGCCGCGCCCAAGATCGCCAACGTGCCCGGGCGGCTCGGGCCGGTCTGGCTGAACCTCCTCCGCGCCCGCGCCGAGCGGCCGTGGAAGCGGCGGCTGGCCAAGGCGGCGGTCATGATCCCGCGCATCCGCCACTACGAGCGGCTGTACCTGACGCTCAACGAGGAGGACATCCGCACGACGAGCATGCGCCTCCGCGGCCGGGCCAAGGGCGGGGAGGGCCTCGACAAACTCATCCCCGAGGCGTTCGGCCTGGCCTGCTCGGCCATCCGCCGGGTGCACGGCTTCCAGCCGTTCGACGTGCAACTCGCGGCCGGCATCGTCATGCACCTGGGCGGCCTGGTCGAACTCGCCACCGGCGAGGGCAAGACCTTGTGCGCCGTCGCCCCGACGTACCTGAACGCCCTGTCCGGCAAGGGCGTCCACGTGACCACCGTGAACGACTACCTGGCCAAGCGGGACGCCGACGACATGGGCCCGGTGTACGGCCTGCTCGGCATGACCGTCGGGTGCATCGCCCAAAAGATGGAGGACGGCCCGCGGACCGAGATGTACCGCAAGGACATCACCTACGGCACGGCCAGCGAGTTCGGCTTCGACTTCCTCCGCGACCGCCTCAAGGTCCGGGGCGGCACGGCCACGACGGCCCCGTTCTGGGCACCCTGGTTCGGCGGCGGTGCGCCGAACGACAACCGCGTCCAGCGGGAGTTGAACTTCGCCATCGTGGACGAGGCCGACAGCATCTTCGTGGACGAGGCCCGCACGCCCCTCATCATCGCCAACCCGACCCGCCCGGCCACCCCGGACGAGCAGCAGGTCTACCTGTGGGCCGACCGCGTCGTCCAGACGTTGAAGCGGGACGAGCACTACCGGCTCGACTTGAAGAAGGAGAAGATCGAGCTGACGGACGCCGGCCGGCACCTGGTCCGGTACTCGAGCCCGCCGACCGGGGAGCACGCGTCGGCGATGGACAAGCTGCTCGAAGCCATCGAAAAGGGCCTGCACGCGTACCACCGGTTCAGCCGCGACCACCACTACATGGTGAACGCCGAGAACAAGATCGTCATCATCGACGAGTCCACCGGCCGGCCGATGCCCGACCGGCACTGGCGGGACGGCCTGCACCAGGCGGTCGAGGCCAAGGAGCGCGTCGAGATCGCCGTGCAGTCGGACCACGCGGCCCAGATCACCTACCAGAATTTCTACAAGCTGTACAAGAAGCTCGCCGGGATGTCGGGCACCCTGCTGCCGAACTTCTGGGAGCTGCGCAAGGTCTACCGCCGGTGGGTGACCAAAGTACCGACCAACCGGCCGGTCCGCCGGGTCCAGTGGGCCGACGGCGTCCACCCGACGGAGAACGCGAAGTTCACGGCCGTGGTCATGCAAATCCAGCAGATGCACGGCCTCGGCCGGCCGGTCCTGGTCGGCACGCGGACGGTCGAGAAGTCCGAGCGGCTGTCGAAGATGCTGCACTCCGTCGGGATCGAACACGAAGTCCTGAACGCCCGCCAGGACGCCCGGGAGAACGAGATCATCGCCCAGGCCGGGCAGCCGGGCCGGATCACGGTGGCGACGAACATGGCCGGCCGGGGCACGGACATCAAGCTCGGGGCCGGCGTGCCCGAGGCCGGCGGCCTGCACGTCATCGGCACCGACCGGCACGAGGCCGAGCGGATCGACCGCCAGCTCGCCGGCCGGGCCGGGCGTCAGGGGGACCCCGGGACCGCGCAGTTCTTCGTCAGCCTGGAAGACCAGCTCCTCGAAGGCCTGGGCGTGAAGCGGCAGCGGAAGCTCGAAGCCCTCGGCCGGAGCGGCGCGAACCGCCCCTGGGGCTTCTTCCGCCGCCTGTTCCGCAAGGCCCAGCGGTCCACCGAGGCGAAGCACTACAAGCAGCGCCTGGACCTGATGAACTACGACAAGCAGCGCCAGGAGTTGCTCCAAGACCTCGGCGCGGACCCGTACGTCGATTAACGCCGGGCGACGCCCGGGTGTCGAACAACGCGGCAACACCCTGTTGGGAGATTTCAGTCGTAGGCCGGCGCGAGGCCGGTCGACGCCTCGGGCTGGCGACTCCGCGTGCGGGCAGCGAACCGGCCTCACAGCGCCGGTGATTCGGCCGAATCGGCAGCGAGTTCGGCCACCAGTCGGCCGCGCTCGGCGGCCAAGTTGGCGCGGGCCAGGCCGTCGCCTTCGAGGACCATCCGGGCGTCGAAGTACAACCGCGGCCGGGCCAGGAAGCGGTCCAACACGGCGACGCGGCCCCGGGCATACTGTACGCCGGGGACGTGGGCGTACTCGCGGCGAATGTCCGCCGCGTACCGGTCGTACCGCGCCGGGGCCGCGCCCAGGATCGCCAGGTCGGCGTCGAGCAGCGCCCGCGCCTCGGCGTCGGCCGGCGGTTCGCCCGCGCCCAGGTGGGCCGTCGCGCGGACGAGTGCCGCCACGGCGGTGACGGTCGCCGGGTCGAGGCCCAGCGCGGTCAACTCGCGCACGGCCAGGTCGGCACTGCGGTCTTCGTTGTCGCTGCGGGTGGGGGCGTAAACCGCGTCGTGGAACCAGACGGCGAGCGCGACCGCCGGCGACTGCGCCAGTCGGCCGGCGACGCGGAGCACTTCGCCGACGTGTTCGAGGGTGTGGTAGTGCCGGTGCGGCTCGGCGTGGGCCGCGACCAGCCGGTCGAACAGCGGGTAGGCGTCGGCCGCGGCGACGCCGTAAGTTTCGAGCAGTCGGGCGAAGCCGCGCTGCAGGCCGTCGAGGCGTTCGGGCGAGACCATGCCGACTCCGAGTGCGGGGAATGCGGGGCGTGAGCATTGATAGTCCGGGGGAGCCGGCACTGCCATTGGGCCGGGGCGCGGACCCTTCGACGACGGCGGCGATTTGCCGATTGCAACGGGCGGGCTTTCGCTTACACTTGCCGTCCCGCCGACTCCCTCCCCGTTTTTGCCGGAGCCTGTCCCATGCGCCTGACGAAATTGGTCCTCCTCGCGGCCTTCGCCGGTACCCCCGCCGCGGCCGTCGCCGAGGTCAAGTTGCACCCGCTGTTCACCGACCACATGGTCCTCCAGCGCGGCCAGTCGGCCAAAGTCTTCGGTACCGGCACCGCCGGGAACGATGTCTACGTCCAACTCGTCGGGAAGAACTCGACGGCGGTCGGGAGCGCCAAAGTCGCGGCCGACGGCACCTGGGTCGCTCAGGTCGCCGCGCCCGACGCCGGCCTCGGCTACACGCTCGCCGTCCAGGGGACTGACATCAAGCTCAAGGACGTGGCCGTCGGCGACGTGTGGATTTGCTCGGGCCAGTCGAACATGGAGTGGAAGGTCAAGAACCTGACCAAGGACGGCCAGGCCAAGAAGGTCGCCGACGCCGCCAAGACCGACATGGTCCGCCTGTTCACCGTGCCCAACCGGCCGATGCCGACGCCGCAGAAGGCGTTCGCCACGACGAAGACCGAGGGCCTGTGGCTGGCGTGTACGCCCGAGACGGCGATGGACTTCTCGGCCGTCGGGTACGTGTTCGGCCGGGACATCGCGGCGAGCCAAAAAATCCCCGTCGGCCTGATCGCGTCGGACTGGGGCGGCACCCCGGCCGAGGCGTGGACCAGCCGCGAGGGGCTGTCCGCCCACGCGGCCACGAAGCACTACGCCGCGGCCGTCGATCAGGTCGTCGAGGCGCGCAAGGACATGAACCTCGTCGAGGCCGAGTACCAGGCCGACGTGGCCAAGTGGAAGGAAGCCGCGGACAAGGCGAAGGCCGACGGCAAGGCCGCGCCCCGGGCACCGACCAAGCCGGGCCAGGGCGGCGTCACCCAGTACACCCCGACGGCCCTGTACAACGGCATGATCGCCCCGCTCCTCGCGTTCCCCGTCAAGGGCGCGATCTGGTACCAGGGCGAGGCGAACGCCGGCCGGGCCAAGGAGTACCGCGCCCTGATGCCGGCCCTGATTACCGACTGGCGGGCCAAGTGGGGCACCCCACTGCCGTTCTACATGGTCCAACTCGCCCCGTTCGGCAACGGCAAGGGCAACTCCGCCGGCGTCCAGTACGCCGAACTCCGGGACGCCCAGTTCGCCACGACCAAGGCGCTCGAGCACGTCGGCATCGCCGTCATCACGGACGTGGGCGAGGAGAACGACGTCCACCCCCAACAGAAGGTGCCGGTCGGCCTGCGCCTGGCGCTCGCGGCCCGCGCGGACACTTACGGCGAGAAGGTCGAGTCGTTCGGCCCGGAGTACAAGGCCCACGCGATCGCGGGGGACAAGGTGACGGTCACGTTCGCGCACGTCGGCGGCGGGCTGACGATCAGCGGCGACGCCAAGGAGGTGGCCGGGTTCACGCTGTGCGGGGACGACAAGGTCTTCCACCCGGCGACCGCCACCATTGTGGGCGAGACGGTCGTGCTGAGCAGCGACAAGGTCGAGAAGCCGGTCGCGGTCCGGTTCGGGTGGGTGAACTTCGCCAAGCCGACGCTCAACTTGTTCAATAAGGCGAGTCTGCCGGCGGTGCCGTTCCGCACCGACGACTTTCCGCTGACCACGAAGTAACCCCGATGCGCCACCGCCTCGCCGCGCTCCGCTGGACCCTCGCCGACGCCCTGCGCGAGGCCCGCGCCCACGCGCGGGAGTTGGGCGCGCCGGCCGCGGCGACGCTCGCCGTGAGCCGGCTCGTCGGCCGCACGCCGCAAGCCCGCCCGCCCCTCTGGCCGCTCCGCCTGCCCGGCTACCGGCACCCGGTCCACTACCGCGAGGGCACCAGCGACGCGCTCGTGCTACGGCAAGTTCTCGGCGGCCGCGAGTACGACTGCGTCAGCGGCGAGCCGACCGTGCGGACGATCTTCGACCTCGGCGGCAACATCGGCGCGGCCAGCTTTCACCTCCTGCACGCCTACCCCCGCGCGACCGTCGTGTTCGTCGAACCGGACGCGGACAACCTGCGCGTCGCCCGCCGCAACCTGGCCCCGTGGGCCGGGCAGGTGACGTTCGTCCAGGCCGGCGTCTGGGACGCGTCGGTCGATCTGACCGTGGACCGCGGCGGCTACCGGGACGGCGGCGAGTGGGCCTTCCAGGTCCGCCCGACCCGGCCCGGGGAAACCGCCGACCTGCGCGGCGTGACCGTCGCCGACTTGCTCCAATTGAGCGGCGCGGCGACCATCGACCTGCTGAAAATGGACATCGAGGCCGCCGAGGCGACCGTCTTCCGCGGCGACACGGCGTGGCTGGCCCGGACGCGGACGCTGGCCGTCGAACTGCACGGCCCGGCGTGCGAAGCCGCCCTCGCCCACGCGCTGACCGGGTACGCCGCCGACCGCAGCACGTCCGGCGAGCTGACCGTCCTGAAGAACATCCGCCCCGCGTAGCCCGGCCGGGTTCGGGTCGCGGCTCCGCTTACGGCGGAGCCGATCAAACGCCGCCGCCCCGCGGGACCAGTCGGTCGCGCGGGGCGGCGGGGTTGACTCACGGGCGGGGTCAGTCCATGTCGTCGTAGCCGCCGCCGCCGGACTTCTTGCCCTTCTCGTCGGCGGTCATCTCGTCGGCGATCAGCGCGTCGGAGGTGAGGAGCAACGTGGCCACGCTGGCGGCGTTCTGCAGGGCGCTGCGGACGACCTTCGTGGGGTCGATGACGCCCTTCTTGACCATGTCCGTGTACTCGCCCGCGCGGGCGTCGTACCCGTAGTTCTGGTCCTTGCTGCGGAGCACTTCGTTGGCGATCACTTCGCCGTTCTGGCCGGCGTTGTCGGCGATCTGCTTGATCGGCGACTTGCAGGCGCGGACGATGATGTTGTACCCGACTTCTTCGTCCGCCGTCAGGCCGGCCGACTTCAAGCCTTCGCTGGCGCGGAGCAGGGCGACGCCGCCGCCGGGGAGAATGCCTTCCTGGTTCGCGGCGCGGGTGGCGAACATGGCGTCCTCGACGCGCATCTTCTTCTCCTTGACTTCCGTCTCGGTCGCCCCGCCGACGTTGATCTTGGCGACCCCGCCTTGCAGCTTGGCGATCCGCTCGGACAGCTTCTCCTTGTCGTAGTCCGACGACGACTTGTCGAGTTCGCGCTGGATCTGGGCGACGCGGGCGGTGATCTCACCCTTTTTGCCGGCCCCTTCGATGACGACCGTGTTGTCCTTGTCGATCTTGACCTTCTTGGCCCGGCCGAGGTCGGCCAGGGTGACGGCGTCCAGGGCCACGCCCAGGTCTTCAAAAATCGGCTTGGCCCCGGTCAAAATGGCGATGTCTTCGAGCATGGCCTTGCGGCGGTCGCCGTACCCGGGGGCCTTGACCGCGCACGCCTTGAACGCGCCGGGGTTGCGCATCTTGTTCACGACGAGGGTGGCCAGGGCTTCGCCGTCCACGTCCTCGGCAATGATCAGGATCGGCTTGCCCTGTTGCAGGACCTTCTCGAGGATCGGCACCAGGTCGCGGTTGCTGCTGATCTTCTTCTCGTAGATCAAGATGTACGGGTCGTCGAGTTCGGCCTCCATCGCCTCGTTGGTGATGAAGTACGGCGACAGGTAGCCGCGGTCGAACTGCATCCCCTCGACGAACTCGTGGCCCGTCTCCATCGTCTTGCCTTCTTCGACGGTGATGACGCCGTCCTTGCCGACCTTGTCCATCGCCTCGGCGATGATCAGGCCGATCTTGGCGTCGCCGTTGGCGGCCACCGTGGCGACGTTCTCCAGGTCCTTCTTGTTCTTGACCGGGATGCTCATCGACTTGAGCTTCGCGGTGATGTCCTCGACGGCCTTCTCCATGCCGCGCTTCATGAGCATCGGGTTGGTCCCGGCGACGACGGCCTTGAGGCCCTCGTTGAAGATCGCCTCGGCGAGGACGGTCGCGGTAGTCGTGCCGTCGCCGGCCACGTCGGAGGTCTTCGAGGCGACCTCCTTGACCATCGCCGCGCCCATGTTCTCGTAGTGGTCGGGGAGTTCGATCTCCTTGGCGACGGTGACGCCGTCCTTGGTGACCGTCGGGCTGCCGAACGACTTCTGGATGATGACGTTGCGCCCCTTCGGCCCGAGCGTGACCTTGACGGCGCGAGCGAGCTTGCCGATGCCCCGCTTCATCGCTTCACGGGCTTCTTGGTCGAATGCAATCTGCTTGGCGGCCATAATCTTTCACCTAGATGAGTTGCAACACACGGGGTAAGGGCAAGGCCTACTATTTGGCTTTGGCGTTAATTCGTTCGAAGTGCAGTTTGCGTTCTGCCTGATTCGTTATTGTTTTCGCAAAATCTGTTATCGCAATTCTGATGGCTTGTTTCGCAGCGTCGTTCTCCAACGGTACCGGAAACGATTCCAACAAGTTCTCGATCTCTTTGAGTGCTTCCTCTCTGAGCTCGCGAGGATAAAATATGGCTTGATGAGGATCGACCATGATTCAATCTCCGAGAGGATTTTAGCCCACGACGGCCAACACGTCTTCTTCGTGCATGATGAGGAGTTCGCCGGGCTTGCCGTCGGGTTGCTTGCCGGTCTTGACCTCGTCACCGGCCCAGCTCGTGAAGAGGACGCTGTCGCCTTCCTTGAGGGTCATGGGCATCGGCAGGCCGGTCTTCTTGTTCAGCTTGCCCGGGCCGACGGCGACGATCGTGCCCCGCTGCGGCTTCTTCTGGGCGGCTTCCGGCAGGATGATCCCGCCGAACGACTTCGACTCGGCGGCTTCCCGGCGAATAACGATGCGGTCGGCCAGCGGCTTCAATTTCATCGCGTCAACTCCGGCACAGGAAGCATCTCGTGCCGGAGCCGATTGCAACAACCGTGCCCGCGAACGCCCCCGCCGCAAGTAACGTGACTGGCGAGACTTGCAAAAAGGGAAGTGACGAAGCGGGCCGCCGCCGTGCCGACGGGGCAGTCCGCGGCCTGCCGGGCTGGCAGACGCCGAGTCGAGTCGTCGTGCTCCGGCCGAATCCACCCAGCCCCCGCCAATTCGCCCAGTTGCCGACGCCGCAAGGTCGCCGGGACCGCTCCGGCCGACGCAATCGCGCCCGTCGGCAAAATTGATTCGTTTCTTACGGCCGGTGCGACCGATGAATGAGGTAGTCCGGCTGTAGGCCCTGGTCCGCTGGCCTCCCGAGAGTCTTTTTCTACACGGAATTCGATGCGAGGAACGCAGATGAAGAAGATCGTCCTCGGGGCCAGCACCGCCCTGGCCGCCATGACTTTCCTCGGCTCGCCGGCCGCGGCCCAGATGCCCGGCGCGATGCCGACGCAATCGCCCGCCCCGGTCGTGATGTCCGACGGCACGGGGATGTCTCCGGTCGAGCAGACGGGCGGGTTCAGCACCCTCACCGGCACCGGGTCGGGCCGCGTCGAGACGCCCACGCGGGTGTACACCGAAGCCAGCTACCTGCTCATGTTCGCCAGCGACGGCAAGTCCCAGACGCCGATCGCCACCGGCGGCCCGTCGAACGGCGTCATCGGCCGGCCGGGGACGACATCGCTCCTGGACACGAGCACCAGCTACAACACACTGTCCGGGTTCAAGGTCGGTGTCGGCGGCCTGATCGGGGCGACCAGCCTGGGCTTTGAAGTGAACGCGATGGTCTTCGGCCGCACGTCCGACGGGACGAAGCTGGGGCCGACGAGTTCGCCGCTGGCCCGGCCGTTCTTCGACACCGTGGCCAAGCGGGAGTCGTCGATCGTGATCGCCTCCCCGGGCGCGTTCACCGGTGCCCTGGACGTGCAGAGCAGCTTGACCGCGTGGGGGGCGGAGGCCAACCCGTTCTTCCGCCTGGTGCAGGGGAACAGCGTCAACTTCGACCTCATCACCGGGTTCCGGTACTTCGCGGCCAACGAGCGGTTCGACGTGTTCGACGCCCGCACCGTGCAGGCCGGCGGGGTGACCGCGTTCAACGGCATCGGCGTCGGCAACGGCGCGTCGCTGCTCGTCCAGGACCGGATTTCGGCCCGGAACCAGTTCTACGGGGCGAACATCGGCGGCCGCATTGGGTACTCGAGCGGGGCCTGGTTCATCGACGGTACGGCCAAGGTGGCCATCGGCGGCGTCCACCAGATCGTCACCCTGGACGGCACGACGACGCTGGTCAGTGGCGGCGGCCTGGTCGGCCCGGCCACGACCCCCGGCGGCTTCCTGACGAACGTCGCCAACGGCGGCCGCACGTCCGAGAACCGGTTCGCCGTGCTGCCCGAGGCGAACATCCAACTCGGCTACCAGCTCACCAGTTGGGCCAACGTGTTCGCCGGGTACCAGGTCCTGTACTTGAGCAACATGGCCCGCGCCGGCGACCAGGTGGACCGGAACATCAACCCGAACCGCCTGCCGACCGTGAACACGTTCAACACCCGCGGCCTCGTGAGCACCGCGGCCACGACCGACAGCGGCGACCTGTTCCTGCACGGCTTCAACTTCGGCTTCACGCTGACGTACTAGCCGCCCGCGGGCTGACATCAACGCGCGACGCCCGACCTCCCGGAGGCCGGGCGGCTTGCGTTTCGGGACGGCGGTCGGTGGCTCCGCCGCAGGCGATTCGGGTTAGCCCGACGCGCTAGCGAGGGTCGATGGGTCGTTGGCGATGTTCGGGGTCGTGGGCCGTGCGGTCATCGACGGCCACCTTGCCCTCGACCGCTCGACCCTCGCTAGCGCGTCGGGCTAACCCGAGTCGCCTGCGGCGGAGCCGAAAACCTCGTCGAAGCCCGAGGCGTTCGACGGGATCAACGACGCGCAACGCAACCTCGAAGGCGTCTGGCCCCGACCCGGCCCGATCCTACACTTGGAGGACCGAAACCCGGCGGAGACCTGCCCGTGACCTTCCGTTTGCCCCGCGTCGTCGCAGCGATCTTCCTGTTCGGTAGCTCTGTGGCCGGGGCGGCCGACTGGGAGGTGGCGTACCCCGCTCACCCGAGTGTGGTCGATGTTACCCGGCCGCCTTACGGCGCGAAGGGCGACGGCGTGACCGACGACACGGCCGCCCTGCAACTCGCCATCAACGAGAACACCGGCCGCGGCCGCGTCGTGTTCTTCCCGGCGGGGACGTACCTGGTCAGCGACACCCTCACGTGGCCGAAGACGTGGAAGGGCCGGGACAACTGGGGGTTCACCACCTTGCAGGGCGTCTCGGCGGCGAAGTCCGTCATCCGCCTGAAGGACGCCACGTTCACGGACGCCGCCAAGCCGCGGGCGATCATGTGGTGCGGCGGGTTCGGGTCGGCCGACTGGTTCCACAACCACGTCCAGGGCCTGACGTTTAACGTCGGGAAGGGCAACCCCGGTGCGACCGGCTTGCAGTTCTACTCGAACAACTACGGCGCGGTGCGGAACTGCGAAATCGTCTCGGAGGACGGCCGGGGCGCGGTCGGCCTCGACCTCGGCCACCGGGACATGAACGGGCCGCTGCTGGTCCGGCGCGTCGGCGTCAAGGGCTTCCGCCGCGGCATCGCCACCTCTCGCGCGGTCAACGGCCAGACCTTCGAGCACATCACCCTGTCGGGCCAAACCGAGTTCGGCTTCGACAACGAGGGGCAGGCGGTCAGCGTCCGCGGCCTGACCAGCGACAACGCCGTGCCGGCGGTGCGGAGCTACGGGCTGCTCTGCCTGATCGACGCGAAGCTCACCGGCCGCGACGGGGCGGGGAAGGTGCCGGCCGTCGTCAACTACAACGGCGGCCGCGTTCACTTGCGCGACGTGGCCACCGCCGGGTACGGCCGTGCGCTCGCCGACGCGGCGACGCCCGATTATCTGGCCGCGTACCGCGTTGAAGGGGCCGACAAGCCCGGGAGCGCGGGGCCGACGGTCGCCGAGTACTTCTCGCACCCCGCGACCAGCCCGTTCGGGGCGGCGACGGCCTCGCTGCGGCTGCCCGTCGAGGAGACGCCGGAGTTCCCGCCCGACGACCCGAAAACGTGGGCGGTCGTGGACGCCTTCGGGGCCGACCCCACCGGGACGCGCGACTCCACGGCCGCGGTCCAGAAGGCGCTCGACTCCGGGGCGAGTACCGTGTTCTTCCCCGGCAACTACGCCATCTCGAAAACCCTGACCGTCGGCGGCAAGGTGCGCCGCCTTCTGGGCACCGGCGGGTGGGTCGATTACACCAAGAAGGTGACGCCCGACTTCCGCGTCGCGGCCGGCACGACGGAAGTCGTCACCTTCGAGCACTTCGCGCACGTCAACGGCGGCATCGACAACCCCACCGACCGCACGCTGGTGTTGCGCAGCATCGGCACCCGGTTGGCCGGCAAGGGCCAGGGGAAACTGTTCCTGGAGGACGTGGCCGGCGACGAGTTGCGCGTCAAGACTCAGCGCGTCTTCGCCCGGCAACTCAACATCGAGAACCAGGGCACGCACCTGCTCAACGACGGCGGCGACGTGTGGGTGCTCGGCTACAAAACCGAGCGCGGCGGCACGCTCCTGGACACGCGCAACGGCGGCAAGTCGGAAGTCCTCGGCGGCTTCAGCTACACGACCACCGCCGGGAAACTCGCGCCGATGTTCGTGACCAGCAAGTCGTCCGCCTTCGCCTTCTTCGGCGAAGTCTGCTATTCCGGCGACCCCTTCGTGACCCTGATCTCGGAGACGCAGGCCGGGGGCACGAAGACCGTGAAAAAAGGCGAAGGCGGCACCTGGCCTTACGTCGGCTCGCCCGGTTCGCGGTGACGCGGCCGTAGCGGAACTCGTTTTCGGCTCCGCCGCAGGCGACTCTTGTTAGCCGGACGCGCTAGCGAGGGTCGATGGGTCGTTGACATGTTGGGTGTCGATGACGGTACTGTCACCGACCCCATACTTTGTCCTCGACCGCTCGACCCTCGCTAGCGCGTCGGGCTAACGTCGCCTGCGGCGGAGCCACCCACTCCGCAAACGTGGCGTCCGTTCCGGTCGGTTACAGGGCTTCGACGGCGACGCCGAGGACGAGCGGGGTCGTCGGGGCGGCGTTCTCGAACCCGACGAACTGGACGACGCCGGCCCGGCCCGGGGTGACCGTGAACATGCGCAGCGACTCGCCGGCCGCGGTCCCGACGCCGGCCTTCCACTCGTGGCTCTCGGTCTGGCCGCCGGCGTAGTGCAGGCGGACCATGAGCAAGCCGCCGCTGGCCGCGGGGCCGACCGACCCCAGGACGTGAACGGCCTTGGCCGCGAGGAAGCAGTTGACCTTCGCCGACCCCTGCGGGCCGAGGACGACGCCGTCGCTCCCCGGCCGGTGCGCGAAGGTCACGCCGGCGACGGTGACCGGGCCGGCGGGCACGGCGACCGGCGTCGCCGGTTGGCCCGGGTTGGGCGTCACGTCCAGGGGGATCGTGGCCCGCTCGGTCGGCTTCCCCGGGGCCACGGGCGCGGCCGCCTTGGTCTTGGCGCTGGCCCGCGGGCGTTCGGCCGTGATCGCCATCAGTAGGGGCGCGGTCTTGTCGTCGTCGTCCTTGACGAATTCGACCTCCTTGATGACGGCGTCGGACGCCGGGTCGATGGTCAGGTAGCGCATGTTGCGGCGGTCCCCGAAGGCAATGGCTTGCTTCGACTGCGGCACGTCGGTGTTGCCGACGTAGTCGCCGAAGTGGACGCCGTTCTCCCAGCGGTGCTCCTCGGTCTTGCCCCCTTCGTACCGGAGTGTGACGGTCATGACCAGACTCCCGGGCACGCCTTCGACGCACGGGAAGCCCCAGGCCGAGACGCCGCTCAGGAAGTGCAGCCGGGTCGCCGCCACGCCGACGGGGACGGTCACCGTCTTGGGCAAGTCCGTGCCCATGCCCATGGGGCCGTAGAACTGAACGATGTTCGGCTCGTCCCCCTTCGGCGGCAGCAGCGCGAACGGCACGCCCTCGATCCGCCGGTCGGACCAGTCGGTCATCTTTAACGAGTCGTGGTACCGGGCGTCGAACTTGAGCCGGTTCGTCGTCACCGTAACGACCGGGGCCAGCGACAGCGGCACGAACCGGTCGTCGCCCGCGAGTTTCGCCAGCGGCCGGCGGACGATGTCCCCCGCCGCCTCGGCCGGCGGCACCGGGTTCTGCGGCAAGGGGTTTTGCGGTCCGGGGTTTTGCGGGAGGGGATTTTGCGTCACCGGACTTTGCGGCCCGCCGGCGACGGGCGCTTTGGACTTCGAGTCGCCGGACAGGAGCACCGCCGCCCCGCCCACAACGACGAACATCAGCGCGGCCCCGGCGACCGCGCCCCAGACCCACTTGGGAACGCCGCCCGCTTCGTCCTCGCGCTTCGCCGCCGCCCGCTTCTTCCGCGTCATCGACCGGGCCACCTTGGCCGCGGACGGCGTGAGCGGCTCTTCGACGATGCTCCCGGTCGTCGGGGCCGGCAGCCACGGGCCGAGGGCGTCGATCACGTCCTCGGGCGTCTGGTACCGGTCGGCCGGCCGCTTGGCCATCATCTTGACGACGACCTCGGCCAGCGCCGGCGGCACCCGCCCGGCCAGCTTCTTGGTCAGGCTGGGCGGGTCCTTCAACTGGTGCTGCATCAGCTTCTGCGTCGTCGAGCCGGTGAACGGCGGGTGCCCGGCGACCAGCGCGTACAGGGTCGCCCCGAGGCTGTAAATGTCCCCCCGCTCGTCCGACGGCTGGCCCAGCGCCTGCTCCGGGGCGATGTAGTCGGCCGTGCCCGCGACCTCGCCGTCCCCGAGCAGCCCGGTCAGGGCGTCCGCCTCGTTCGACAGCGACCGGGCCAGGCCCAAATCGAGCAGCTTGATGACCCCGTCCTTGGCCAGGATCAAGTTCGCCGGCTTGATGTCCCGGTGGACGATCCCCTTGCCGTGGGCGTGCTGCAGGCCGGCCGCGGCCTGGGCGACGTACGACGCGGCCTGGGCGTAGTGCAGCGGCCCGGTCTTGGCCATGAGGGCCTGCAGGTCGGTCCCCTCGACGTACTCCATCGCCAGGAAGTGGACCCCGCCGCCCTGGCTCACGTCGTACAGGCCGACGATGTTCGGGTGGGACAACGCCGCCGCCGCCCGGGCCTCGCGGTAGAACCGTTCGAGGGACAACTTGTCCTTGGCCTTCTCGGCCGGGAGGACCTTGATGGCCACGCGGCGCTTCAAGGTCGTGTGCTCGCCGAGGAAGACGACGCCCATGCCGCCCTGGCCGATCGGCTCGAGGATGCGGTACGTGCCCAGGGTGAACCCGCGGTGCCGGCCGGCGAGGAGCTGCTTGGCCTGGAAGTTCGTCAAGAACCCGGCCCGGACGAGGGCCGTCGCGCACTCCCGGGCGTCCGGCGGGAGTTCGTCGTCGAACCGGAAGTGCTCGCGGAACGGCTTCTCGTCGTACAGCCCGCTCTTGCGGAAGAGGGCGAGCAGTTCGACCGAAGTCGCCGGGGTCGCAACAGTACTCATTCCAGTCCTCGCAAGTGTGACCCGACGGTGCGCCGCGGGGGAGGGTCCGCGCGGCGGTCGATTGACAATGGGCTTTACGAAAGACGTAGGACGGGATTCTCAAAATTGCAAATGCGCTTGGCCCGAGGACGTGACGGGCGGCGGCGTTGGAAAAACATCGACACTCCCGGAGGTCAGACGACCGTGACGGTGATCGTCGCGGTGCCGACGTTTCCGGCGTCGTCGGTGACGCGAACGGTGACGGTGAACGTGCCCCGGCGGGCGAAGGTGTGACTGACGGCGAACGTGCCGTCCGGGTTCAGCGCGAGCGGTTGAACGCCGCCGTCGCCGAAGTCGATGCCGGCCGTCCACGACTGGCCCAGGCCCAAGTCGCGGAAACTGCCCGCGAGGGCGACCGGGGTGCCGAGGGTCGCGGTCGCAGGCCCGCCCAAGGCCACCGTCGGCTCGACGTTAGTCGCGGAGAACGGGATGCTCAACGGGGCCAGGGACTGCACGTCGTCGATGCCGCCGCGGCCGTCGATCCGCAGGGTTTCGATGCCGTACAAGGTCGAACCGACTCCGTTCGCCGTCACGGTCCAGAAGTTGCCCCCTTGGGGGTAGTCCGGGTAAATGAGCTGCTCGTCGATGACGAACGCGTCGGCGAGGTCGGTGCCGACGACGGTCGCGGTGTCGGCCCCGCCGCCGGCGATCACGGTCGTGCCGGTGACCCCGGTGCGGAACGCGTCGGTGTTGTCCGTGCCGGACAGGGTGAGCGGCCCGCGGGTCCACCCGGTGGTCTCGACCGCCACGCCGGCGGTCGCGGACGGGGCGGACAGGATCAGCGAGCCGGATTCGAACCCGTGGGCGTCCCACAGGACCACGCCATCGACCGTGAGCCGGGCGTTGTCGAGTGCGACGACCGCGCCCGGCTGGACGGAGTACTCGAACGTGTCGTACCCGCTCCCGCCGGACAACCGGGTGCCGACCCCGAAGCTCCCGATGAAGGTGTCGTCCCCCGCCCCGCCGCGGCCGACCGAGCCGTCCCCGCCGACCTGGAGGGTGTCGTTCCCCGCCCCGCCGTCCACGGTGGCGTTGGTCCCGAACGCGGCGAGGATGTCGTTCCCGGCCCCGCCCGAGGCGGACGACCCGTCGTTGCCCGGCCCGAGCAGGGTGATGATGTCGTCGCCGTCCCCGCCGGTGGCGACCGTGTGACTGCCGAAGGCGTACAGCCGGTCGTTCCCCTTGCCGCCGGACAGGACGTTGCCGGAGATCACCTCAGGCCCCGCGGCGGTGACCTCGAAGTTGTCGTCCCCGTCGCCGCCGACGAGCCGGTTGCGGCCGCCGTAGGAGTGGACTTCCAAATTCCCCAGGGAGTACCCGGTCGCGTCCACGGTCATGGCCGTGCCGTACAGGACGAGGGAAACGAAGCCGTGGTTGGCGCGGCGGAAGCCGTCGATGGCGAACGTACGGTCGGTGACGCGGACGGTGCCGACGTCGAAATCGAGGAGGGTGTTGCGGCCGCCGTCCCCGGTCGAGTCGTCGGTGCCCGTGCCGGCCTCGACGGCGTCGTCGCCGGCCCCGCCGTGCAACTCGTCGTCCCCTTCCCGGCCCTGGATCAGGTCGTTCCCGGCCCCGCCGAAGATGGTGTCGTTGCCGAGGGCACCGACGAGAAAGTCGTCGCCGGCCCCGCCGTCGATGAGGTCGTCGCCTTCGGACCCGTTGAGCACGTCCGCGCCGCTACCGCCGACGAGGGTGTCGTTCCCGGCCCCGGCCTCGGCGTACATCCCCCCGCCGGCCGGTCCGCGGAGGGAGTCGTTGCCGCCGTACCCGTACAGGCCGGCGCTCCGGCCGCTCCAGTCGCGGAGGTCGTACCGGTCGTCCCCCTCGGTGCCCAGGACGAGGATGCCGTCCAGCCCCGTCGCCGGACTGACGACGCCGTTCACGGTCAGTCCGCCGTCCGTCAAGCGGACGGCCGTCACGCCGCTCACGTACAACTGGTCGATCCCGGCCCCGCCCGCGATCTTGTCCCGGCCCTGGTCGGCGGTGACGACGAACTGGGTGCCGGCGTCCGAGCCGAACAGCGTGTCGTTCCCCGTGCCCCCGTTGAGCACGGCCTGGCCGGCGGCCGACCGGGCGTCGAGGAAGTCCTTGCCGGCCCCCCCGGACAGGTCGGCGAAATAGTTCCCCGCGACGGCGATCGAGTCGTTCCCGTCCCCGCCGCCGACGACGACCCGGGCCACGGCCACCGCCAGGTACTTTTGTTCGCCGGGAGTGTACGTGTCGAAGTCGAACGGGGACGCGAGGTCGGCCTGAACCAGCGTGTGCCGCAAGTACCCGTCGGCGGCCGTGGTGACGGCGACGGAATCGTTCGCGGCGTCGCCCTGCAGCGTCACCCACGTCTCGCCGTAAAACGGGACCGAGGAGACGACGAACGACGGGTTGTCCCGGCGTTCGAGGAGGGTCACACTCAACGAAAAACGACGAGACGGGAGAGTTCGGGGCACGGGCGATGCTCCTGACGGATGGGAAGGAAGCACCGAATTTAACGGATCCATGCCGGCGGTCCAAACGAAATCCCGATCCCGCCTCGACGAAGGACGATGCCCGGGTCAAGGGAGCCGCTCTAGCCGACGTAGATGCCGTCGAGGTTGTCGGTCAGGTACGGGAGGAGGGAAGTCTTGCGGGTCAGGCTCTGGCCGTCGAGGACCTGGAGTTGGCCGCCGCTGCCGCTGCCGGCGACGACTTCGGCCCGGCCGTCCCCGGCCGCGTCCTTGACGGCGACGCGGACGCCGCCGCGCTGCCCGGCGTCGCCGACGAAGGCGTTGGCCAGCGGGGCGGCGAGGGCGGCGGCCGGGCCGGTGCGGACCAGGGCCTGGCCGCTCACGCTCATGACCCGCGGGCCGCCGCCGCGGCCGGCCCCGAACACGAGGTCGGCCGCCCCGTCGGCGTTCAGGTCGCCGGCGCTCACGTACACGCCGTTCCGCAGGCCCGGCTCGAAGGCGAAGAAGTCGGCGGTCAGGTGCCGGGGGGTGCCGGACAGGACCGACTTGCCGTCCAGAATGCTGACCCGCGGGCCGCCGCCGAACCCGGCCGCGACGACCAGGTCGGGGGTGCCGTCGGCGTTCACGTCGCCGACGGCGAGCCGCGCGCCGCCGCGGAAGTTGGGGTCGTCGATGCCGAAGAAGTCGGCGACCGGGGCGACCTGCCCGCCGGCCACGGCCAGGACGCGGACGCGCGGCCCGCCGCCCTGGTCGGGCGCGACCAACACCTCGGCCCGGCCGTCCCCGTTGAAGTCCCCGGCGGCCAGGTAGACGCCGCCACTGAACCCGTTCTCGAACGCGCTGAACTGGGGCACCACGTCGGCGTACGTCTTGCCGTCCAGGATGCGGACGCGCGACCCGCCGCCCGGGCCGGTGCCCAGAATGATGTCCGCCACGCCGTCCCCGGTCACGTCCCCGGTGGCCGACCGGACCGCCCCGCCGAACCCGGGGAACGGGGCGAACGGGGAGGCCGCGAGGGTCAGCGCGCCGGCCGCGTCGGCCCGGTAGATTTGCACGGTCCCGTCGGTCGCCCCCGACACGACGACCGGGATTCCGGCCGCCGACAACTGGGCCGACGCGCCGCCGACTTGGGTGACCGACTCGACCGCCGGCGCGGGCGGCACGACGGGGACGACGACCGGGGCCGGGACCGGCGTCGGGGCCGGCGCGGGGACGGTGCCCGGGCTGAGCAGTTGCCAGCCGATGTCCTTGAGCGCGGCGTAATCGAGGTCGGTGAAATTGACCCGGCCGACGGGGTCGAGGACCGGCTGCATCGACACCGCGCGGCCGTTGAACTTGATCCCCTGGGCGAAGTGCGACTGGTCCGGCGAGAGGGCCACGGTCCCGGCCAGGGCGGCCACGTTCGGCCCGGTGAAGACGCCGTTCTTGACCAGTGCGGTGAACTGCGGCGACGTGCCGAAGCCGAGGACGTGGCCGAGTTCGTGGACGGCGACGCTCTCGAAATCGACCTGGCTGGCCGGGCGGGCGGCCGGGTCGGTGCCGAAGTACCAATTGGTGCCCGTGTCGAACGACAGGCTGCCGCCCCAACTGGCGAACCCGGTCACGCCTCGGGTCTGGACGCTGGCCTGGAAGGCGCGGGTGCCGCTGGCCGTGAACCCGCCGGGGCCGCCGAACCCGGCCTCCCCGTTGCCGATGTTCTGCCCGCCGGCGTAGATGACGACGGTGTCGGCCGGGATCGCCGGGTTGGGGACGCGGACCTCGGCCCCGGTGCTCGGGTTGTTGAAGATCGCGGCCCACTGGTTGTTGCCGCCGGCCGTGATGGCGGCCATCGCCGAGTCGAGGCGGGCCTCGTGCTGGGCGACGGCGCGGTCGAGGGCGGCGCGGTGCGTCGCGTCGGCGAAGAAGCCGCTCGCGTCCAGGCTGTAGTCGATGCGGATGTCGAGGGCCGGGGCGAGCCGGTCTTCGAGGGCGACGACGGTCAGCGGGGCGGGGCGAACGGGCCGGGATTGGGTGCGCATATCGGGGTCGTCTTCACGGGCGTGGGGAATCGGCGGCGGTCCTGCCGGCATGAGGCGTCGTGCCTGGTCCCCGGCCCCCGGCGCGAGGGGAAAAGGGGGCGCGGCGTGAGGGACGCCGCGCGGTCGAAGGGGTGCGTGCGGGTCCGGCGGCGCGCCCGGGGAACCGGGGCACCGGACGGTCGCGCGGGCGCAACGCCATCGAAGACGGGAAGGATGCCACGGCCTGTGAGGGGATTAGCGGCCGGTGGCATCGAGCCGATTGTGACTTAGGACGGGTCGGCCCGCGGGGGCGGCATTTTGCGAACTTCCGGCCGGAACCCGCCGCAACTTCCGACAGTGAACCGGCAGGGGTGTCCGGGACGGCGACGCGGGGGCCGGAAATTGCGGCGGGGGGAAACTATTCGGCGCGGCCCTCGTCGGACTTCCGCCCCCGGCAATGTACGCCGGTCCCGGCGGATGCAGCGGCTGTTCCGTTGGCGCGAACTGCGCGAGACGGGTTGACGACGGGTTGCGAGGAAACCCCCGGCGAGAGTTTTCTTTCCCGGCCTCAACGGGGCATACTGCAGGCTAGGAGTCTCGTCCTCCGTTCCACCGCCGACGACCATTCAGGAAGAGGTTACCATGTCGTTCATTTCGAGTTGGTTGGGGACGGACAAGCCGCGGCGGACCGAGGGCAAGGCGGCGGGCCGGATCACGGTCGCGGCCCCGGGCTTCCGGCCGACCCTCCAGGCCCTCGAACTCCGGGCCATGCCGGACGCGAGCATCGTCACCCGCCAGCCCGACTACACGTCGCAGACCGACCTCCTCGACGTGCCGGCCGACGCGGCCGTGCAAGTCCTTGGGGCGAGCGGCAACGGCCGGTACCTCCTCCTCCAGAGCAAGGCGACCAACCTCGCCCGCATCGTGGACGCGTCGGGCGTCGTCCGGCCGCAGGTCAGCGCCCCGGGCCAGACGAACCTGTTCTGGCTGGAGCGGCGCGACGACGGCACGAACAACATCGTGCTCATCTCCGCTTACGACCCGGCCCCGGCGTTCGACGCCCAGTTCGTCCCCGGGCAGAAGGGCCTGGGCGTGGCCGAGTCCGTGCCCGGCCAGTTCCTCAACTCCGTCATCAGCGACGACGGCAAGTCGGTCGTGTTCTTGAGCGGGGCGAACGCCGCCCTGTTCGACTCGGGCGTGTACATCACCGCCGGGTTCGGCGTCGATTCGGGCGGCCAGGACGCGTTCGTCTGGCGGCAATCGACCGGCCGCGTCTCCCTGGTCAGCAAGACGATCCGCGGCACGGCCATCGGCGGCTCGGGCGGCGTGACCAGCCCGTCCATCAGTCCGGACGGCAAGGTCGTCACCTTCGTGTCGGACTTCAACGCGCAGAACATCGCCGGGCGGGGCACCGGGGACGCCGGCGGGGGCCGCAAGTTCGTCCTGTTCATCGACAACAACAACTCGCCCGACCTGTTCCGCGTGGACACGACCAACCCGGCCGCCGTGCCCGAGCCGGTGTCGGTCCTGCGCATCACCCGGCCGCCGCTGCCCGTGGACACCCAGGACATCGAGTTCGTGATGATGGGCGGGAGCGGGACGACCGAGGGCATGGTCGTGGACCCCCTGGGCCGGTACGTGACCGCCGGCGGGGCCGGGTTCGTGGCCCTGCACCGCAGCCCCGTGTCGGCCAACCTGGACGCCTTCCGGTTCACCTACGACACCCTCGTCGGCCCGCCCGCGAACAACAACTCGCCGTACACCATCGACACGTCGAACATCGACTTCTCGGGGTCGATCTTCGGGTTCGGCGGGTTCGGCGGGCAGGTCGCCGCGAACCTCCTCCCGGCCGTCGTCAACCCCGGGGCCGGCGGGTTCTTCGGCATCCCGACCCTGGAGACCGCGGTGGACGCCGGGTCGGTGCTCATCAACAACGTCATCGTCTCCCTGTTCAACGCCGACGTGGTCCTCGTGTACCGCCAGGTCGCCCCGATCACGAACAAGAGCCAGGTCGTCATCCCCGGGTACACGGCGTCGGCCACGGCGTCCGGGAACGACCAGTTCGACCTCGTCCAGCGCGGGTTCATCGGCGGCAAGGTGCAGAACCGGCTGCTCACCCGCCGGGCCGGGAGTACCACCCAGGGCGTCGGCTTCCTCGACCTGACCCCGGGGGCCTACTCCGTCACCCCGGACGCGATCAAGTTCCTGTTCACCAGTTCCGCCCCGGCCGGCCAGTACGTGACCGACCCGGTGCAACTGTCGGCCGGGGCCATCGTCGATAACAACAAGCAGTTCGACATCTTCCAGTTCGACGGTAGCTCGAACAACTTCACCAGCCTCATCAGCGTCCGGAACAATACCCCGAACGCCACCGGCCTCGGGGCCTCGACCCTGCCGACGATGACCCCGGACGGCATCGCCATCGCCTTCCAGTCCACGGTCCTGTCGGACGAACTGTCGAACACGCCCGACCTGAACGGCGCGCAGTCGGACATCTTCGTCCGGGACATCGTCCAGCGGCAGACGATCCTGGCCAGTGCCGTGCCCGGGAGCATCTCGTCGGGCAACGGGGCGTCGGTCACCCCGGTCGTGGTCCGCAGCGCGCAGGCGAACCGCGAGTTCTTCCGCAACTTCGAGGTGCTGTTCACGAGCGCCGCGACCAACCTCGACCCGCAAGTCCCGGTGGACCCGGCGAACCCGCAGGTGTTCTCGGCCAAGTTCCCGATCTTCATCTCGAGCCTGCCCCGGTCGATCTCGTTCTCCGGCGGGGACGGCGGGTTCGTGACCATCGCCCGGACGGACAGCCTGGGCAACCTGATCGCCACGTCGAAGATTCAGCCGTTCGCCGGGTACACCGGGGAGATCCGCGTCGCCACGGCCGACTTCAACGGCGACGGGGTGCCGGACGTGGCCGTGTCCGCCGGCCCGGGCGGCGGGCCGCGGGTGAGCATCGTGGACGGGTTCACCCTCCGCACGATCGACAACTTCTTCGCCTTCGAGTCGAGCTTCACCGGGGGCGTGTACGTCGCCGCCGGGGACTTGAACAACTCGGGCCTGCCCGAACTGGTCATCGGGGCCGGCGAGGGCGGCGGGCCGCGCCTCCAGGTGTACAACGTGGCCACCGGCGTCCGCACGTTCGACCAGTTCGCGTACGAATCGTCGAGCCGCACCGGCGTCCACGTGGCCGTCGGCGACTTCAACGGGGACGGCACGAACGACGTGTTCATCGGGGCCGGGGCCGGGGGTGCCCCGCGGGTCCGGGTGCTGAGCGGCAAGACCCTGCCGAACCAGTCGGTGCTGGCCGACTTCTTCGCCTTCAACTCGGGCGAGCGGAACGGGGTGAACGTCTCGGCCGGCGACTTCGACGCCGACGGCAAGGCCGACGTGGTCGTCGGCACGGGCAGCGGCTCGACCCCGCGGGTCATCATCTACAACGCCGCGTACCCGTTCCTGAGCAGCCCGAACGCCTCCCCGTTCGACGCCCCGGCGCAGAACCCGCTGCGGGTCGATCAGGCGGTCAAGTTCATCGACTTCCAGCCGTTCGTGCCGAGCGACGCGGTCGGCGCGCGGGCCGTCCTGCGGAACATCGACGGGGGCAAGTTCGCCGGCATCGTCGTGACGACCGGCGGCCAGTTGCCGATCATCCAGTCGTACTCGGGCAGCCGCCGCGGCACGGACGCCCTGGGCAACGGCCTGGCCCCGCAACTCCTTAAGGAGCAAATCCCGTACGACTCGCTCTTCGGCAGCTTCGGCGCGTGGGTGGGGTAACCCGCGGCCAAGGCCGGCGGCAGGCGACTGCCGGCCGTCGGCTGACCGCATGACGCCGCCGTATTCGGCGGCGTCATTTCATTCCCCGTTCCTTGCAGACGATTACTCGGCCGTTCCGGTATTTTCACCGCCGGACCGGGTCGCCAGAGCCGAGAGCACGTCGCCGGTCGAGTAACGGAGCATTCGCACCGACCCGTCGCAGAACGCGAAGTTCGCCCCGCCGGCGTGCAGGCTCCAGAACTGGGCCGCGGCGCAGTTGTCCGTCAACTTGCCGGGCCGGTACGGCCGCACCCCCGCCCCGCACGCCGGGAAGCGCGGCCAGGCGCTCGCCTCGCGCACGCCGAGGTGCAAGTCGCCGGTGCCGTCCCCGGTGCCCATTCCCGCGTACCACCAGCCGTAGTGCAAGTCCGCGCTCGGCGGCCGTTCGCCGACGGCCAGTGTGTTCGACGTGCCGTCCGCGATGTCCGTCAGCTTCACCTTCGAGTCGGCGAACAGCACCCCGTCGTGGGCCGCCCCACTCGTCCCCGACACGCCGAGGTAACTGGTGAACGCGACCAACTGGAACAGTTCCGGCACGACCGCCGCGCGGGCCGCCCGCTCGTCCGCCGGGCAGGCGAAAGCGGACAGCGCCGTGCCGATGGGGTGGACGCCGACGAA
>JANYHV010000145.1 GCA_025362195.1 Fimbriiglobus sp.
AGCGTCGATCGCGCCGAACTCGACGGCCTGCGGCAGTACGTTGACCTGGCCCGCCGGCTGGGGCTGCTGCACGCCCAACTCGCCCAGGGGCCGATCCGCAAGGTGTCGCTCACTTACCGCGGCGAGTTGGCGTCGAAGAAGACGCGCCTGCTGACCGCGGCGTTCACGGCGGGGCTGCTCGAATACCGCCTCGCCGCCGGGGTGAACCTCGTCAACGCCGAGGTCACGGCCCGCGAGCGCGGCGTCGAAATCTCCGAAGCGCTCAGCCCCAAGAAGGGCGACTTCGCGGCGGTGTTGGTCGCCGAAGTCGAGACCGACGCCGGCACCACCGTCGCCGCCGGGACGCTGTTCGGCGATCAGTACTTGCGGCTGGTGCAGCTCAACGAGTTCCGCCTGGAAACCTACCTCGACGGCAACCTGTTCATCTTCCACCACACCGACGTACCCGGCCTGATCGGCTTCGTGGGCAACATCTTCGGCACGCACGGCATTAACATCGCCGCGATGCACCTCGGCCGCAGCGGCAACCAGCCCGGCGGCCCCGCGATCGGCGTCCTGAACCTCGACGGCGTGCCGCCCGAAGACGCCGTCGCCGCCGTGCGGGCGCACGGCAGCATGTCGCGCATCGACGTGGTGCGACTGCCGAAGGCAGGCGACGTGCCGGCGTGGATGGGGTGAGAACCGACTGTGTACAGCGTGTTTCTAGCGCTGAGAGTTCTTCTTTATTGTGACTTCTAAGCCAAGTATTCCAATCCAATCGCCCCGGTAATCTGTAATATTTTGTTTCTCATTTGGGCCTGGTTGCCCTGAAAGTACGATGCAATTTCGAAATATCTCGTCACTCAGTGGCTTAACCGTGTAGTTTGCAAAGATAAGTTTTTTAACTTCTTCTTTGCTAGTGCTAATTGCGTCCCTTCTGGTACCCTGCCTCAAAATATATAGCGGTATGCCTCTGCGCTCGGCAATCGTTGCGGATACCTCAAGTTCTTGGGGTCCTTTCTGGTCGTATGCGGCACCAATAGCAACTCCGCCGTCTAGAGCAGTACGTCGCCACTCGCCATTAGCCGACTTTTTCCATTCTACGAGCCACAACAGCACCGTAGAAGGTTCGGAATACTTGATCTTCCTGTGCATCCAGATAACTCCCAACGCATCTGCTAGGTCTGCAGTTTGCAAAGGCAGAGCTTCAGCGACGAACAGAGGCTCAGCCTTCGCGGGTGCCTCGACTTGGCTTATAGAAAGCGCTAATGCCATGAACAAACAGCTAGTCGAGCACATAAGGCAACTCCTTGTAATATCGAGTAGATACAGCAGCGAATTGATAAAAATTATATCAATTGCATCTCAGGGTGCAAAGATACAAATTTCGCATCAGCCAAGTCTTCATATTCTTCCCGAATGACATCCTCGATCATACCGTTAGATGTGCAGGGAACGGCGAAAACTATGCTAATACGGCCATCTTGTTGGTCATCGCTAATATAGCCTGCGATATGATTTACGTGTTCAGGTATAATGTATCGACAGCAGTCGAGTTGCCATTCAATTGACCTCGCAATCCCTACCCTGAGGTATAGATAGTTAACAATTTGGCACGGCGCTTCGTTCACGCGAAATTCCCCTACTTCTAAACCGTCAACGCAATGGGCGGTAACGTTTGGCAGTCGCCAATTCAGTGAACTGTCATAGCACTGATATCTCTGCTCTGCAAGCAATTTCACAGTTCCCTACCGCTGCGCACATCAGGCGTTACGAATTTAGCCCCCGCAGAGTCTCGGTTAGCACGCAGGATTCGCCGACCCGCCGTCTGACGTGCGGCTCCGAAGGTACTCCCGCAGGGCTGCGTTCACCGCCGCCTCGTCCGTGAACGCCGCCGCCACGTCCTCGGCCAACCGGACGACCCGCAACCGCTCCCGATAACGCGCGGCGTACTTGCCGCGCACCGCTCCGCCCAGCGCGCGGAAGTCGTACTCGGGTCGAAACTCGTCGCCCGGCGTGGTCCCGTTAGGGGAAGTTTCCATCTTCGCAGTCTCTCGGTTCAGTCACATCTCCCAGCCGCCGCGCACGTCGGGCGTGACGAACTTCGCGGCGGCTTTCGTGTTCGCCACCTCGCCCTTGACGCTGTCCCAGACCAGCGGGGTGCCGGTGCGGTAGGCGACGTTGCCGAGTAACACGGCTTCGGTCAGCACGCCGGAGTAGCCGAACTGGCACAGCGGCTTGCCGACGCCGCGGATCGCGCCGAGCCACTCGGCGTGGTGGCCGACCGACTTCGCAAGCGTCGGCGACGGGGCCTTGAAGTCCCTGGCGAACTCGTCGGGCATCAGTTTCAGCTTGCCGTAGTTGGCGACGAGGCTGGCCTTCGACCCCTCGAACAAGACGCCGTCGCTGAAGCCGGGGAAGGTCCGTGCGCCGGTCAGGTCGGGGCCGGTGACGCCGTGGTACCACGTCAGCGGCAGCGACTTGCCGGCGACGGGGAAGTCGTAATCGACCTGCATCGTGCCGGGGACGGTGTTCTCCGACTTGGGCAGCGGCGTGCCGGACGCCTTCACGGCCGTCGGGGCACCGAGGTCGAGCGCCCAGAAGGCGAGGTCCATGAAGTGGCAACCCATGTCGCCGAGGACGCCGCCGCCGAAGGCCCACCACCAGCGCCAGTCGAAGTGCGGCCACTGCTTACTACTCGCGTAAAAGAACTCCTCCGGCACCGGGCCGAGCCACTGGGCGAGGTCGAACTTCACGCCGGGCGTCGGGGCGGGGACTTTGGTCATGCCGTCGGGCCGGCGCGAGCACCAGACGTGGACGTGCTGCATGTCGCCGAGGACGCCGGACTTGACGATCTCGACGGCGCGGCGGTAGTTGTCGCCGGCGTGGATTTGCGTGCCCATCTGGGTGACGAGCTTGCGGTCGGCCGCCTCCTTGACCATCAGCCGGGCCTCGCCGACCGACTTCGCTAACGGCTTCTCGCAGTAGAGGTGCTTGCCGGCGCGCATCATCGTCAGCCCGGCGTGAGCGTGCGTGTGGTCGGGCGTGGCCACGACGGCGGCGTCGAGGTCTTTGCCGACGGCGTCGAGGAGCTTGCGGTAGTCGGTGAAGAACGCCGCGTTGGGGAACTGCTTGCGGGCCGCGGCCGCCCGCGACTCGTCGACATCGCACAGGGCGACGATGTTTTCGCCGGCGACCTGGCCGAGGTTGTACGCCCCCTGCCCGGCGACGCCGATCACGGCGACGCGCACCTTGTCCCGGACTTCCCCGGCGGCATACGAGCGGACCATCGGCACGCCGACGACGGCGGCGGCCCCCGTTCCCAAGAATCGACGACGCGAAAGCATGATGAACCCCCCGGACTTTGACCGAAACCAGTGGGTAGGCTACCCGACCCGGCGTCCGAATGCGAAGCTATCCCGACGGAACCGCCGACCCAGGAACGCACCATGTCCGGCATCGGCCGCCTCTTCGCCCCCGACTTGGCCGAACTCATCGCCGAAAAGCGCTGGGACGAACTGCGCGAGACGATCGGCGGGTTCGACGCCTCGGACGCCGCGGAGATCGTCGCCGACCTGCCGCGCGACGCCGCCGTCACGCTGTTCCGCATCCTGCCGCGCGAGACGGCGGGGGCGGTCTTCGCACAACTGCCCGCCTCGTCGCAGGAAGAACTCCTGACCGGGCTGACCGGCGGCGACGCCGACTACCTCATCCGCGCCCTCACCCCCGACGACCAGGCGCGGCTGCTCGACGAACTCCCGGCCGAAGTGACCCGGCGCATCCTCGGGGCGATCCCGCCGGCCGAGTTGCAAGCCGCACGCGACTTGCTGGGCTACCCGCACGGCACCGCCGGCCGCGTGATGACGCCGCGCTACGTCGCCCTGAAGCCCGATTGGACGGCGGGGCAGGCGCTCGACCACGTCCGCCGCACCGCCCGCTCCGCCGAGTCGGTGGACCTGCTCTACGTCCTGAACAACGGCCGGCTGACGGCGGAACTGTCACTAGCCGCGCTCGTCGTCGCCGACCCCGCCGCGCGGCTCGACAGCCTGCCCACCCGGCCGCTCGTCACCGTCCCGGCGACGATGTCGCAAGGCGACGTAGTCCAAACCTTCGCCAAGTACGACCGCCCCGCCCTGCCCGTCGTCGACGGGACCGGCCAGCTCCTCGGCATCATCACGGCCGACGACGTACTCGATGTGGCCCAGGACCAGGCGACCGAGTCGATGCAACGCCTCGGCGGCACCGAGGCGCTCGACCACCCGTACCTCGAAGTGAACTTCCGCGACATGCTGAAGAAGCGCGGCGGCTGGCTTTCGATCTTGTTCTTCGGCGAGATGCTCACGGCCACGGCGATGGGGTACTTCCAGGGCGAACTCGAAAAGGCCGTGGTCCTGGCGATGTTCGTCCCGCTCATCATCTCCAGCGGCGGCAACTCCGGCTCCCAGTCGGCGACCCTACTCGTCCGCTCCCTGGCGCTGACCGAGGTGCGGTTGCGCGACTGGTGGCGGGTGCTGCTGATCGAACTGCGCACCGGCCTGACGCTCGGCGTCTGGCTCGGCATGTTGGGCTTCGTCCGCATCGTCGCCTGGCAGAAGCTCGGCCTGTTCGACTACGGCGAGTTCTTCGTCGAAGTGGGCGTGACGGTCTGGATCAGCCTGGTCGGCGTGGTGCTGTTCGGCTCCGTGACCGGCAGCATGTTGCCGTTCCTGCTCCGCAAGTGCGGCTTCGACCCGGCGACGAGTTCGGCCCCGTTCGTCGCCACGCTTGTGGACGTGTCGGGCCTCGTCATCTACTTCGTCGTCGCGTCACTCGTGTTGGCCGGCAAGTCGCTTTAGTCCCCGGCGACCGGCGGGAATGCGACAAGCCCGCGACGTGAACGTCGCGGGCTGATCGGTTGACACTAGCGTGTGCTACTTCTTCGCGCCGTGGGCGTGGGCGATGGCCATGTCCGGGTGCAGGTTGGCGCGGGCGAGTTCGACGAGCTTGTCGAAGGCGGCGGGGTCGTGGATGGCGACCTCGGACATCGACTTGCGGTCGAGGATGCAGTTCGCCCGCTGCAGGCCGTTGATGAACTCGGAGTACCGCATGCCGCGCATCCGGCAGGCGGCGTTGATGCGGATGATCCAGAGCCGGCGGTACTGCCGCTTCTTGGCCTTGCGGTCGCGGAAGGCGAAGGCGCGGGCGCGGATCAGGGTGACGATCGCCTGGCGGAACAGGTTGTGGCGGCTGAGGCGGAAGCCTTTGGTGAGCTTGCGGGTACGCTTGCGGCGGGCCGCAAGGGTTTTGCCGCTACCGGCGCGAACCATAGTCGTGATCCTTCAACAGAGTGGGTGTGTGAGGGGAAGTCGAGTCCGGAAGCGGGGGTTAGTACTCGCCCATCGCGATGAGGTACTTCTTGACGATCGCGCCCGTGATCGTGCCCTGGCGGCGCAGTTGCCGGCGACGCTTGGGGGTGAAGTGGGCGTTCAAGTGCCGCTTGCCGGGGGTGGCGTGCTTGAGCTTGCCCGCCCCGGTCGCTTTGATCCGCTTCTTGACCGACTTGCTCGTCTTGTTCTTCTTGGCCATGAGGCACCTCACACACGCTTGCCGACACGGCAAACAAGGGGGAG
>JANYHV010000159.1 GCA_025362195.1 Fimbriiglobus sp.
TCTTCGAGCCGGAGTCGCGGCGGGCGAAGCGCGACGCCCCCGCCGAGGTCGAAGTCGTCGTCGAGGACGAAACGCGACCCGCCGACGCCGCCCCGACGCAGCCGGACGCCACCCCGGTCGCCTTCGCCCCGATCGAGTCGCCGAACCGCCGTGTCGTTGCGGACCACGCCGCCACGCCGAAGCCGGACGGCGCGGTCTTCGTCGCCCTGGCGACCCTGGCCGCGTTCGGCCTGGCCATGTTGGCGACGCAACTGCCCTACGGCCGCTTCGTCGCGGTGCCGCTCGCCGCCGTCGGCGTCGTCGTCGCCGGGTTGACGCTGTTCGGCCTGGAGGCGCAGCGCTGGCTCGGCTGGGCCGGCGTCGGGCTGAACGCCGCGGCGCTGACCCTCGCCCTGTTCCTGCCGTCGTGGCTGGGGATGAGCGGCTGGGTGCCGACGGCCGATCCCGAGTCCGGGCCGAAGCCGGTGACCGCCGTCGGCCGCGACGGCAGCCTGCCCATCACTGCCGCGTGGGTGAACGCCGCCCAGGCCGTCTGGGAACAGGGGGACGTGCGCGTCGCCGTGACCGGGGTCGAAGTCGCGCCGCTCGAACCGGCGTCGAAGTCCGCCGAGCGCCGCCGGGAGCGCGGCCTGCGCGTCGGCTTGAAGCTGACGAACGTCGGCGTCGCGCGGGCCATCGACTTCGACGCCTGGGCCGGTGTGCCGACCACCCCACCGGCCGTCGGCCCGACGCTGACCACCGCCGCCGGTACTGTGCTCGCCCCGAAACCGCCGCAGACCCTCGCCAAGGTTGCCGTCTTCCCAGGCAAGTCGGCCGAGTGCATCTTGTGGTTCGCCGTGCCGACCGGCGGCGAAGAACTCCGCCTCGACCTGCCCCCGACGGCCTTCCAGGGCGCGGAGCCGGTCCGCTTCTCGATCCCGTCCGCCATGATCGGCGGCTTACTGCCGAGGAAGGCCCCATGACCACGCCGCCCCGGAGCCGCCGCGGCTTCACGCTGATCGAACTCCTCGTGATCATCGCCATCATCGCCACGCTGATCGGCATGTTGCTACCGGCCGTACAGAAGGCCCGCGAGGCGGCGTCCCGGCTGTCGTGCGCGAACAACTTGAAGCAACTCGGCCTGGCGATGCACAACTACGAGTCGGCGGTCGGCCGGATGCCCCCGTCGCGGACCCGGGTCGGCAGCGCGACCTGGGCCGTGTTCGTGATGCCGCAGATGGAGCAGGAGAACCTGTACCGCCAGTGGAACCTCGGCCTGAGCTACTACCAGCAGAACGCGACGGCCCGGCAAAGCCCCGTGCGGAACTACTTCTGCCCGTCCCGCCGCACCTCGTCGGACAGCTTGACCGGCAGCCTGTTCGGCGACGTGCCCAGCGACCCGACCTGGGGGCCGGCGGTCCACACGCCGGGCGCGCTCTCGGACTACGCCGTCGTCGTGGACCCGGCCGGCAACGACCTGCCCAACGACACCGGGCCGGGCAACCGCGGGGCGTTCCAGGCCGGCGTCGGCAACCGCCTGCTCGACTTCCCGGACGGCCTGAGCAACACGCTCCTGATCGGCGAGAAGCACGTCCCGGCCGACAAGAACGGCTACGGCTGGTGGGACTGTTCGAGCTACAACGGCGACTACGCCCTCTGCTCGACCCGCGCCGCCGGCCGCCGCTACCCGCTCACGGCGAACCTGCGCGACACCGGCTGGAAGTTCGGCAGCCGGCACCTCATGGTCGTGCAGTTCTGCTTCGCCGACGGGCACATCCAGTCACTCCACGAAGCGACCGACCCGTACACGCTCGAACTCCTCAGCCAGCGCGCCGACGGCCAGGTCATCCCGAACTATTAGAGCGGAGTTCGAGTTGTCGTAGCGGGGCACTCGTTGTGGCTGGCCGGCGGTTTTCGGCTCTGCCGCAGGCGACTCTTGTTAGCCCGACGCGCTAGCGAGGGTCGATGGGTCATGGACGATGTCTGGAGTCGTCGGCCGTGCGGTCATCGACGACAGACTTGCCCTCGACCGCTCGACCCTCGCTAGCGCGTCGGGCTAACAAGAGTCGCCTGCAGCGGAGCAGAATACCTTGGCGAAGCCCGTTGCGTTCGACGGAATCAAAGGCACGCTACGCGAACTCGAACTCGGTTTTAACCGGCGACGAAGGCCCTGCAACGTTGAATCGAGGTCTCCAAGATGGGATGGTCGGACACCTTCGCCGAGTCGGTTCGCGTTCGCGGCTGGGCGGTCACCGAACCCGTCGTGCCGGCGTCGGTCCTCGCCGAGTTGGTGGCGTCGCTGGCCGGTGACGCGCCGGGTCCGTTGCGCGGCGGCGTGCGTAACCTGCTCGACCTTCCCGGGGTGACCCGCCTCGCCCAATCCGACCCCGTGCGCGGTGTGGCCGCGTGCGTTTTGGGGCCGGCGTGCTTCGCGGTGCGGGGCCTGCTGTTCGACAAGCAGCCCGACGCGAACTGGAAAGTGCCCTGGCACCAGGACCTGACGATTGCCGTTCGCGCGCGACACGAAGCGGAAGACTTCGGCCCGTGGTCGTCGAAGGCCGGCGTGACCCACGTCCAGGCCCCCCCGGCGGTGTTGGCCCGGATGTTGTGCGTCCGCGTTCACCTCGACGACTGCGGGCCGGGCAACGGCCCGTTGCGACTCCTTCCCGGCTCGCACGAGTCCGGCGTCCTACGACCGCCGCAGGTCGAGACCTGGGTCGCCGCCCACGCCGCCGAAACGGGCGTGGCCGAAGCCGGCTCGATCCTGGCCTTCCGCCCGCTGCTGCTCCACGCCTCCAGCGCCGCCACCGCCCCGTCCCACCGCCGCGTCGTCCACCTCGATTTCGCCGCGGCCGAGTTGCCCGCCGGCCTCCACTGGCACTGGCGGGTTTGATCCGTGGCGCGTCACGGGCTGCGGCCAGGTTTTCGGCTCCGCCGCAGGCGAGTCGCCCACCCTCCGGCGGGGGTGTCCCCGTAGATTTTGGCACAGCGGTTGTTTACGCTGTCGCCTCACGGCTGCGCACACGGGAGGCACGGATGCCCACTCTCACGATCGAATACCACACCGACGCCGAACGCCTCGACCTCGAGCGCGTCATCGCCTACGCCGTCGAGATGCGCGAACTCGGCCGCAACGCCGCTCACGGCACCGTCCTGGATGCCTGCGAGACCTTCGCCCTGACCGCCGGCCGCGCCATGCTCCGCGACAACCTGGCCGCCGCCGCCCAGGCCCGCGCGGACGCCCAAAAAAAGTCGCCGGCCGCCGGTCCAAGGGGCGACAGTCCCGCGACGTGACCACGGCCTTCGGGTCCGTCCGACTCACCCGCGAGTACACGACCGGCCCGGACGGCGGGGCCTTCGCGGCCGACGCCGCGTCGGGGATCGACGGCCCGCTCACCCTCCAGGCCCGCCGCGTGGTCGCGCTCGCCGGCGTCCGCCAGTCGTTCGCCAAGGCCCGCCAGTTGGTCCTCGAACTCTGCGGCTGGACGGTCGGCCAGGAGGCCGTCCGCGGGGTCACCCACGCCGAGGCCCGGCGGGCCGCGGCCGACCGACCCGGGCGGGCCGACGCCGCCCGCTTCGCGGCCTGCCCCGAGGCCATCGAGGTGCCGATCGACGCCGGCAAGGTGAACACCCTCGACGGCTGGCGGGACGTCGAACTCGCGGCGTTCCCGCGGCGGAAGGCGGGCGAGGCGGCGACGCCCGAGGCGTGGGACGACCGCGACCTGCCGCCGCCGACGGCCCGGGCCGTGGTCGCCGCGGTCGAGGGGTGCGGGCCGTTCGCCGAGCGGGTCCGGCGGGAGGCGGACCGGTTGGGGGTGACGACCGCGGCCGACGTGACGGTGCTGGCGGACGGGGCGGAGTGGATCTGGAACCTGGCCGAGGCCGTGGTCCCGCAGGCCGCGGGCGTGCTGGACGTGTACCACGCGGTCGAGGCGGTCGCGGGGGCCGTGAAGGCGGTCTGGGGGGAGGGAACGGTCGCGGCGGCGGCGCACACGGACGCGGGCCGGCGGGCGTTGCTGGCGGGGGGCAAGTCGGGCGTGGAGGCGTGGCTCGGGTCGGCGTTCGCGTCGGTCCCGGCGGGCGTCTCGACGGAGCCGCTGCTGGGGCTGGCCGGGTACCTGGGGAAGCACCCGACGCGTCTGGACTACGCCGGCCGACTGGCGTCGGGTCGGAGCATCGGCAGCGGCCAGATCGAGGGCGCGGTCAAGCAGTTGGTGAACCAGCGGTTCAAGAAGACGGGGGCGCGTTGGGCGGTGGCCAACGTCGGCCCGCTGGTGGAGTTGATCGCGCTGTGCGACACCCCCGACTGGCGTGACCTTTGGGTCGCCGCTTGACCGAGTGCCAAAATCAACGGGCACACCC
>JANYHV010000175.1 GCA_025362195.1 Fimbriiglobus sp.
TCGGGGTCGCGGCGGTCGAGGCGGCGGGCGAAGTGCCGCCGCCAGCGGGCGACCGCCGGCCGCAGGATGTCGTCGGGGTAAGGCATGGGCGTGGGCCTCCCGGGGCCGGCCGCCGGGGACACCGCACGCGAGTCGCGCGACGTCCGCTGGGCGGTCGGCCGGTGGGTGAGTGGGGGTCAGGAGGGGGCGGCGGGGCTCTCGGCCAGCAGCGCCCGGAACGGGCTGCCGTGCTTGACTTCTAACGCCAGGATCACGCAGTCGGGCCGGGCGTCGAGCAGCTCGAGGAGCGCGGCGACCTGCGGCCGCTCGGCGTAGCCCGCGGGCAGGGGCGAGGCCGGAGGAGCCGCCTCGGTCGCGGCGAATTTGATTTCTTCGACGGCGCGGACGCCGGGGTGGTCGAGTCGAGGCTCGCCCGCGACGACGGGCAGGTTCTCGACGCGGCCGTAGTGGAGTCGGTGGATCAGTCCGAGCAGCCGGCGGCGGTCGGGGGAGGCCGGCGTGGTGCCGGCGTCAGGGCGCGGGTGACGGGGCGGCGGACTTTTGGGGAACGACGCGTACTGGAGCGTGCGGGGCATCGGGGGGCCTCCGACGGCCGACGCGGTCCGCGGGCGGTGAGGACTTCACCGGGCACCCGCGACTCGCCGTGGCCGTCTACCCCACTGCCGCTACATTTCGTGTCGCCAGGCTACATTCCGTGTAGCAACCGGAGACTTCCCCGGAATTCCGGCCGGCTACGCGGTCGTCCAGAGCCGGCCGTCCGCCGGGTCGTAGGTCACCTGTCACCCCTTCCGCAGCGCCGCCTCGAGGTGGGCGGCGAAGGCCGGCGCGTGCGGGGCGACGTCGGCGACCGCCCGCGACAGGGCCGCCCCGACCGCCTTGCGGACCTTATCCCGCGGGTCGGCCGCCCCCCGCAGCCGCCCGCCCGGGCCGTAGGCCGCCCGGACGTACGCCTCGATCCGCCCCAGCTCCGCGACGAGCCCCTCCACGTCCCGCCCCGCGGCGCGGCCGTCCGGGATCTCGTCGGCCAGCTCCGCGGCCCGGGCCCGGCACTGGTCGAGGGCCGGGCCGTCGCTCAGCGTGTCGGGCACGTCCCCGGCGGCCGGCCGGGCCAGCGCCAACTCGCAGGCGCTCACGGGCTCGCCCGGCCGGGCGAGCAGCCTGTGCAGGTAGCCGGCCCCCTTGGAGCCCAGCAGTACGAACGGCGGCCCGGCCCCGAAGCGGACCCACCAGCCGTCGCCGCACGGGCGGAAGGTGTCCGGGGCGACCACGAACGCGTCCCCCGCCGCCGGCCCGGCCGGGCCGTCGTCCGCCGGGTCGCGGGTGTCGGGCAGCAGCCGCACCAGGCACGTCGCCGGCAGCGCGCCGCGGCGCAGCTCCCCGGCGTGCCGGGCCAGCGCCTCGTCGCACACCCGCAGCACGTCGCGGGCGTGCCGGCGGTACAGGTCGGCGAACGCCTCGACCCCGGCCGCCGCGCCGGCGTCGCCGGGCCGCACCGCCCGCGTCAGCTCGCCGAAGCGGCTGAGGAACCCCACCCGGTCCAGCCCGGCGGCCGTCTCCGCCAGGTTCCAGTAGGCGGCCGGCATGGCCCGGTCGATCCCCTCCTCGCGCGCCCCGGTCCACAGGTCGACGCGGTAGGCCGCCGCCGGGTCGTGGGCCTCCAGCCCCGCGGCCAGGACCGCGAACCGGCGGTCGACGCACTGCGAGCACGAGCCGCAGTGGGTGTGCGCGTTGGTCCGCGCCCAGGTGTGCGCGCAGCTGGTGGTGAGCCCGATCAGGTCGGCACAGCCGGCGGCGGCCAGGCCCCGGACGACGTCGGCCTTGGTGGCGAGGGCGAACGGGTTCTCGACGGCGAAGTCGCACCCGAAGAGCGCCCCGAGCAGCCGCGCGTAGCCCTCGAGCGTGCGGGGGTGGGTGGTGCGGCTGGCCCGCGACCCGACGACCTGGGCCGACGGCGGCAGGTTGAGGCTGACCACCCCGTTCTCGTAGAAGCGGACCCGGTCGAGCCCCTGCGCCCGCGCGCACACCCCCGCCAGGGCCGCGAACAGGAACGACCGCGTCCGCTGGGTCGTCTCGCGGCCGAGCTCCTTGGCCTTGTTGACCACCACCGAGACGCGCTCGGGGGGCGGGCCCCCCGCGCGGCGGCGGGGCTCGGCGAAGAGCGCGTCGTGCCTCTTGCGGTCCTTCTCGGTCGGGCGGTGATGCACCAGCAGCACCGAGCGGCCCCGGACGAGCGACTCCTCGACCGCGCCGCCGAGGGAGTCGAGGCCGCCGGAGAAGAGCAGGACCCCGTCGTGGCGGCCGCGGTCGGGGGCCGCGCCGTCGCCGCCGAGGTAGGCCTGGGCGGGGGGCGGGGCGGCGGCCGGGCGGAAGCGGAAGTCGAACGCGTCGTCCGTCGGGAAGTCGAGCGCGGCCGCGAGCGCCCCGCGCACCGCCGGTCCGGACCAGAGGTCGGGGAGGCGGACGGGGACGTGCAGCTCGAAGCGCCGCCGCCACTGGCCGCCGAACTCGCCCGAGGGGGCCAGCTCGCGGCCGCGGGGGACGGCCTGGTCGGCGGCGTAGGCGTAGGCGGCGACGTCGAGCAGGTCGAGCATAGCCGGCGTCAGCCGCGTCCAGAGCGAGCGGGCCAGCGCCTCGATCGCGAGGCGGACGTTGCCGCCGGGGCCGGCGTCGAGGCGGACCACCCGCGCGGGCGGGGTCGGGGGCTCCGGGGCACCCGCGCCGCAGAGGACCAGGGCGTCACGCGGCACCGGCGGCCCCCTCGCCGAGCGTTAGCGCGCGGGTGACCTTGGTGAGCGCGTAGGCGGCGAAGCCGTCGACCTCGGCGTCGGTGACGGCCCCGCCCGACTCGTAGTCGTGCTTCGAGAGCCACTGGCCGGCGTAGGCGGCGACCGCGCGGGCGGCCCCGCGGCAGTAGGTGCCCATGGCGGCGTGGAAGGCGCGCTCGTCGGCGAGGGTGCGGAAGCGGGCGTCGGGGCCGACCTCCTCGGCCAGCGAGCGGCTGGCGACGTAGTGCAGCGCCTTCTCGAGCAGGCGGCCGTAGAAGTCGCCCGCGAGCCGGCCGAAGCGGAGCACGGTCCGCAGGCGGGCGAGCTCGCCGACGACCCCCTCGGTGCCGGCGTCGAAGAGGGCGGCGAGGGGCGGGCCTAGGGCGGCGGCGAGGGGCCTCGGCGGCGGCCATGCGGGCCATCTCGCCGGCGTCGGTGGGCGGGGCGGCCCGGTCGAGCTCGGCGGTGGCGGCGGCGAGGAGCTGGACGAGGTCGAAGTCGGGGGGCAGGTCCGGGAGCCGGGCGCGGAGGGCGGCGGCGGGGTCGTCGGCGCGGGCGAGGCGGGGGAGGTCGACGAGCAGCCGCACGGCGGCGCGGACGCCGGGGTCGCGCTTGGCGTGCTCGAGGGCGGCGAGGACGGCGCGGAGGACCATCGCGGCGACCTGGGGGGCGTGGGCCCCGAGGCGGACGGTCCGCATGACGTCGCGGTAGGGCTTGGTGTCGGGGAGGCGCGACTGCTCGACGTGTCCCATCGTTCGGGGCTCCTGGGGGCGTTGCCGCACTGTTCGGGTGTTCAGACCTGCCGATTGGACCCCGGCCCCGGTGGCGTCGCGATGTCGGTGGCGGGGGATTCGCAGAAATAGCCGAGCGGGGGGCCGGAGGCTCAGAACCCCTTGTCACGCCGTAAGCCGGCGAACAGCTTCCGCTGCTTGGCCCACTCGAGCGTCAGGGCGACCGGCTGCAGGTCGCCGAGGGTGACCGGGTCGCGGCCGGTGGCCACGCGCGGCAAGTTGAGGACCGCCTCCTGGATGTCGGGCGCGAGGAACGCCAGGTTGAGCACCTGGCTGACGCGGGCGCGGGTGACGTGCGCGTCCCGGGCAACCGTGGCCGCGTCGGCGAGGGTGCCGTCGGCCAGCCGGGCCTCCAGGCGGATCGCGAGCGCGAGCCAGCGGGCCACCCGGGGCACCCGGCCCGGCTCGCACGCGGGCGGCTTCGGCGGGGCCGACTTTCTCGCGTCGGCGGGCAGGCGGCACTCGATGGTCCAGGGAGTCACGACTTCATCCTCGCGGTAAGTGTGCGAATCAGGGTGGGGTGCAGCGTCACGGTCACGCGGCCGCCGTCGGGGTGGCGGTCCACGCGGGCCACCACCTCGCGGACCAGCCGCTCCCGCTCGGCAAGGGTGAGCGCGTCCCAGACCGGGGCGAAGTCGGCCAGCGCCCGCCGCGCGGCGTCGGCGTCGACGCCCGGCTCCGGGGGCGCGGCGGTCAGCGCGGCGAGCCGCCGCCGGCGGTCGTCGAGTTCCGCCTGGAGGCGGGTGAGCGCCGCGAGGGCCGCCGCGTTGTCGCCGCCGGGGGCGAGGCTCGCCGCCAGCCGCCGCGACTCCTCGGTCCGGGTCCGGACCTCGGCCCGCGGCAGCCGGGCGTCGCGGGCGTGGGCGTCGCGCCGGCCGGCCGCGTCGCTGAGCAGCGTGGCCAGGACCTGGTCCTGGAGCGCGGGGTCGCGGCCGACCGCGGCGACCTGGGCGACCACCAGCCGCTCGACCGGCTCGGCGGCGAGCGTGGGCTTGGGGCAGGTGGCGTGGCCGGTCTTCTGCGCCGACACGCAGGCGTAGTAGCGGTAGCGCTTGCTGCCCTTGGTGGCGTGGGTCGGCGTCATCGCCGAGTCGCAGGCCACGCAGTGCAGTAGGCCCCGCAGCAAGGCCCCGGAGCGGTTGCGCACCCCCGGCGGGGGGACGCCGTTGCCGCCGCCCTTGCTGTTGGCGGTGCCGCGGGCGAGGTGGTCCTGCACCCGCTGCCACAGGTCGGCGTCGATGATGGCGTCGTGCTGGCCGGGGTGCACCTCGGCCTTGTACCGCACCCGGCCCGCGTACAGCACGTTGGTGAGCAGCTGGTGCAGGCTCGTGCGCGTGAATGGCCGGCCCGGTCGCGTCTTGCCATCCGGCACCGCGTGGGCCTTGTTGACCCAGCCGCGGCGGGCGAGTTCCTGCACGACCGGCAGCAGCGAGCCGAGTTCGAGGTAGAGCCGATAGGTATCGCGGACCCGAGACGCCTCGTCGGGCACGACG
>JANYHV010000182.1 GCA_025362195.1 Fimbriiglobus sp.
GGCTGAGCTGTGTCGTTCGGCAGGCAGCAGCACCCGAGCCGAGCGCGCGGCGAGCTGTTGACGCGCGGCCGACGGGGAGCGATGATCGTTCTCCATCGTGCGGGTCGTGGGCGGTGGCAGACGTGGCCGAACCAGGCGCTGTAGCCGACGGCGGGGGCAGCAGTTTTCGCGCGCGTCGAAGCCCAGTCGCCCCCGCCGCGGCTGAGCTGTGGCGTTCGGCGGCGGAGGAGACAAGCGGTGCTTACGCGGCGTCGAATGATCGTCGCAGCGGTCGTGGCTGCGGGTGCCGTGGTCATGGCCGCGGTTTCTCGCCGGAGGGTCGAGCCGGTGGACGACGGCCCGAAGCGCGACATCCTTGCCCGGCTGGCCCGCCTCGGGCCGTTACCGGACGACGCCGCGCTCGCGCAGGCGCAACTCGACGAATTCAACGAGATCATCGCCGACATCGACTATGCCCCGCCGGACCCGGATTACATCCGGCCGCTGCTTCATGCCTTCGGTTACGGCGACGGGTACGCGCTGTATGTCCACGGGGCGAACGCCCTGCTGCGGCAAAATCGAGCCGCGCTGGTCGAAGCCGCGCTGGACACGCTGGAGACCGGCCGCGACGGTCCGCGGCAGTGGGCGATGGAGACGCTCCGCCGGATGCGGGAGGGGGACCGTGGCAGCCCGGCCCCGTCCGACCGCGAGGTGCGGCTGGTCGAGGCGGCACTGTGCGGGCCGGAGCTGGTGGCCGAGTCGGCCGTTTACTGGGCGTACTGGGTGGAGGCGAGTCCCGTCGGTCACCAAGTGCTCGAACTCGCCGCGCGAGTGGCGACCGGCGCAGCCCGTGCGAAGGCGGCGAGGCTGCTGGCCGAGTGAAGCGGTCGCGCCGAACCAGGCGCTGCAGCGGACACCCAAAGCGGTGCCGCTGAGCTGGGTCGTTCGGCGAGGAAGGCATACCACTCAGGAGGAAGTCGCGATGTTTAAATGGTCGATTTGTGCGGCGGTCTGTCTCGTCGCCCTTGGCCGCGTGTCCGCGCAGGATCCAAAGACGCTGGACGGGGAGTACCTGATCGAGTCCGCGCTGAAGCCGGGTATGGTGCTGGAGGTGAAGGACGCCGAGGCGCTCGACTACACGCCGGTTCAACTGGCCGGCCCCGGGAAGTCGGACAAGCGGCGGTTGCGGATCGTCTTGCTGGGCAAGGGGGAGTACGCGATCGAGACCGTGGTCAAGGAGGGTTTGGTACTCGATGTCGCTGGGGCCCAGGCGGAGAAGGACACCCCGCTGCAACTCGGCGGTGCCGGGGATCCGCACCGGAAGGAGAACCGGCGGTGGAAGCTGAAACCGGTCGGGGAGAGCGGGGAGTACCAGATCGAGTCGCTCCTCAAGGAAAACCTGCTGCTGGAACTTAAGGACGGGAAGGCCGAGGAGGGCGCGGGCATCCAGGTCGGGGAGGCCGGGCCGGACGCCAAGCAGCGGTGGAAGCTGATCCGGGTGGACCTCGGGAAATGATCGGGAGTGCAGCGCCGGATGCCGAACCAGGCGCTGCAGCGGACCGGGGCCGCATGTAGCGGTTCCGGGATTCGTAGCTCACCGAGCGGCCCCGGCTGCTGAGCTGGGTCGTTCGGCCGGGAAGCCCCGAGCCGACGGAGGCGTGATGCGTCAAGACATCATCCCGACACAGCAGGGCGAGTGGCAGCCGTTCTGCGAGACGGTCGGCTTCGTCATCCGCTGCGTCACCCGACGCGAAGTACGGTACCACTCTGGCTACGGTGAGCGGAGCCGCCACCATGTCCGCGACTTCTTCCTCGTCGAGTTCGACATCCTCGACGGCTGGAGTGGATACATGACGACTGGCTTCTGGGCGTTCGACGCCGACACCCAGCGTCCGCTTGCCGAGCCGGTCTGCACCCCCGTCAATTTTACTGAGGTATTGACCGCCGATCGCATCAGTACTGATTTGTCGGTGGCAGAGGCCAAGGAGCGATTGCAGCGATTCGTACAACCATTGTTGCGATAGCTGGCCTAACTAGGCGCTGCAGCGGACACTGGTCGCCCGACTAGTTTTTCTCAGTAGACTGTTCTCTTGGCAGCCGGTGCCGCTGAGGTTCTCTTAGGCCGTGTGGACAGTAGTTCCGCAAGTGTAACCCCAGTAAGGAGTTGCGTCACGGAACTCGACTGGGCGGAAATCGTCGCAAGTCGTTGCTCCACAAGCACTTGTGCAACTACTGTCCACACGCCCTAGGCAGTAGCGGTGATTTAATCTCCCGGCACTTTGGGCCTGATGGTGACGCTCCACTTGGGCAGAGTCGGCGAGCGGGTCAGCTGCTCGGCGATGGGGCGGAATGCCGCCTTCGTCAGCCGGACGCCCCGCTCGTACGTCCCGACCAGTTCCCCGTCCAGCGGGCGGAGGCCCCGCCACGTCATCGACCCGGCCCACCGCAGCACGTCCGCCACCGACGACAGCAGCGCCCCGTTCCAGTGACGCTCCAGGACGCCCCAGCACCGCTCGACCGGGTTGTACTTGCTGTGGTACGGCGGCAGATACACCAACTCCACCGTCACCTGGTGGCGGTCGGCGAACCCTACCATCCGCGTCATGAACTGCGTCCGCGAACTGGCCACCTCGGGACCGTTGTCGAGTTCGACGTGCAACCGCTTCACGCCGGCGTGGACCGCTTTGCGCTCCTCCCACCACCGGTCGATCCCGTCGGCGATGAAGTCGCTGGTGTCGCGGGAGTGGCCGAACAAAAACCACGGCTGTTGGATCGCCACCGGGCCGCGGTTCAACTCGAGGACGCCCAGCGGCACCAGCACGGCGTTCGGGGCCATGTCGTGGTCGAGGGCCTTCACCGGCCCCGCCCCGCGGGCCGCGCCGCCGCGGGAGAAGTCGCCGACCTTGACCTTGGCCTTGGTGTCGATCGAAATCCTCAGCGCGTCCGGGTCGGCCGCCGCCTCGGCCCGCGCCGCCTGGACGTGGGCGAAGATGGCGTCGGTCGCGGGGAGTTTTTTTCGGGCCGGGCCTTGAGGACGCGGCGGAGGCGGTACCCGAGGCGGTCGAGGATGTCGCCGACGGTCTGCCGGCACGGGACCTTGCCGGCGAGTTCGGGGACGGCCAGCAACGCCTCGCGGACGGCCCGGGCGGTGACGCGGGTGAACGCGAAGGCGGTCTGGAACTTGGGGTCGGCCTGGGCGTGCGGATCCACCAGCCGCCGGACGTGCCCTTCGAGTTCGGGGTGCAACGCTTCGGTCGCCTTCCGTCCGCGGTCGCCGAAGGCTTCGACGCAGCGGATGCCGGACCGGAGTTCGCTCAGGCCGGTGCGGACGGCGTCCCGCCCCCAGCCGAAGGCGGACTCGGCACGGCGGGCGGACCCGCCGCAGTACTGGACGGCCATCTCGGCCTGGAATCGCCGCCGCTTGTGCCCGGTGAGCAGCGTCGCCGCCAGCAGGATGGTCGGGACGACATCGTCGATGAGCGCGGCCATAGTGCTTCCTCCGTGAAACACGACTCGTAGCCCATTCCCCGAAGCGATGGTAGATCACCTTTCCGCTGCTGCCTTATGTCGAAGAAGTGGATGACAGCAGTGCTGACAGGGGTGTTCGTCTTGTTTGCGTTCGGCAGCTGTTGCCTTGTACTCAGTCTATTCGGCTGACTAAGTCTCTAATGCTTGCTAGTGCCTCACCGCACGAGTTCCTTCGGGTAGAGGAACGCCAGCTTCGTGCGGGCGTCGGCCACCCGGAAGGTCCACTCGATGTTCACCTTCGCCCGGTTGCGTACCTCCTGCCACGCCGCCACCTCGCTGGCGAGCGCGGCCGCGTCCGCGATCCGGCGGTTCAGGCACTGCCGACTCAGCACGCTCAACTCGCACTCGGCCATGTTCAGTCAACTGGCGTGCTTCGGGGTGTCGTGGAACTCCAGCCGCCGGGCCAGCCGCCACGCCTCGTCCGGCGGGTAGGTCGCGAACAGCGACCCGAGGGCGTGCGTGTTCAGGCTGTCCAGCACCACGCGGATCACCGCCGCGTCCGGGTACATCTGGTCGCACAGGTACTTCATCTGGGCGGCGAAGTCCGGGATCGCCCGCCGCTCGGTGACGGTCACCCGCCGCCGCCCGGCCAGCGGCTCGACGACCACGAACAGGTTGGCGGCACGCGGCGGGTGTACTCGGAGTCCTCCTTCGCCGGGTGCCCTGGGGCGACCGGGATGGGGTCGGCCACGTGGCCGCGCAACTCCTTGCTGCACTCGTCGAACATGCGGTAGACGAACTCCCCGTCTACGCCCTTGGGCAGGCACCAGCTCTTCTTCTGCCACGGCTTGAGGTCACTTTTTTAAGGACGCGGAGCACCGTGTCCTCGGACACCGACCCCACGACGTGCAGCTCGACGAGCTTGCTGGCCAGCATCTTGGCGGTCCAGGTCGCCCGGCCGCCCGGCACCGGCGAGCAGGCCAGCGCGATCACCACCGCCTCGGCCTTGCCGTCGAGCTTGGCCGGGCCGCCGGGCCGCGGCCTCTCGGACAGGGCGGCCTCCAGCCCCTCGGCGGCGAACCTCCGGCGGACGTTGGCGGCGGTGTGCGGGGTGACGCCCAGGTCGTCGGCGATGTCGGCGTCGGTCTCACCGGCGTCGGCCCGCAGCAGGACCTGCACCCGGCTCCGCTGCCGCAGCGTCAGGGGCCGGCGAACAGGGCCTCCAACTCCGCACGCCCGCCGCCCGTCAGATCGACCAAATACTTCTTCCGCATGCCCCACCCCCGGGGGGGACCATACTAGGCCGTGTGGACAGATTGTAGCGGTTATTGCAGCAAGACCATTATCGACACCACCTGAACGAACGCCAGGAAGTTCCGGGCGGTCTTCTCGTACCGCGTCGCCACCCGCCGGGACTGCTTGAGCTTCGCCCAGAACC
>JANYHV010000183.1 GCA_025362195.1 Fimbriiglobus sp.
GGTTCTGGGCGAAGCTCAAGCAGTCCCGGCGGGTGGCGACGCGGTACGAGAAGACCGCCCGGAACTTCCTGGCGTTCGTTCAGGTGGTGTCGATAATGGTCTTGCTGCAATAACCGCTACAATCTGTCCACACGGCCTAGCAGCACGTGAACCCATCAGTGTCGCCGCAAGGCGTTGAGCACTCCTGGAACGCCAGGGCGGCCACGGTGATCGGGTCGTGCCCTTCCTTGAGCTTCCGTGTGGCGAAGCAGTGACGGATGTCGTACATGGCGAACCGCCGGGGATTCTCGCGTGCCAGTGCGCCCCGCTGGTTGCGGTTTTCCGCTTTAAGTACCTGATGGGCGGCCTTGGCGGCCGCCCGCGCCGCGGGGTCTTTGATGGCTCGCCCCTGGAAACGCTTAATAGCTGGCAATTCGGGCGCGCCGAGTTTCACGAGCAACCGCTGGAAACGGCAGACGACGGCTTGCGCCTTCCACGGCTGACCGTCGGTGTTGCGGAAGAGCGGCCCAATGGGCTGAGTCGCGGCGAGGCGGGCGGGGCAGTCCCTCGCCGCATCGGACAAGTCGATGATCCGCCAGCGGCGCTTCCCCTTCGCCTCGGCGGGCGGGATTTCGACGCGTCCCAAATCGAGTCGGCAGTGCCGGGCCTCGATCTGACGAGCCTCTTGAGGCCTGACGCCGCACTCGTAGGCGAAAGTCAAGAGATCGCGGAACGGCTCGTTCTTGACGTGGGAGAGCAGCACGCGGAAGTCGTCGGGGGTCAGTTTGCTGACGCGGCGCTCGGCTTGAGGCCGCTCGACGCCCCGGACCGGGTTCGCAGCGACGTAACCGAGTTTTGTTGCCCAATTGAACGGGCGGGTGACGGCGACGACTGCCCCCCGTCGCTGGTTCGCGCCCCAAGTCGGCTTCGAGTCGAGCCACTCTTGGACGTGGAAGGGCTTGAGAACGGCGACGGCACTACGGGCGAGAAGGCCGGTGTGCTTGATGAACGACTGGGCGTGGCCTCGGGACCACTCGTATATGCGCAGGGAACGGTGCTTCTGGCACCAGTCGAGGAACTTGTCGAAAACTTCTACGACGCTCATGCCGACAGCGAGTACGGCAGGATCGACTGAGCTGTCGGGCGGGGCGACCATGACCTTGTGAAATGCGGCCCAGGCGAGGGCTTCTGTAGCCGCGTCGTTCGGACCGGCGGCTAGTTTGACCTGATTGGTACCGAGTTGGCAGTAAAAAGCCTTGCGGGCGGTGCGATAGAAGGGTTGGGGGCGGCGGGCCACGGCAGAAACTCCCTGTGAGAGGGACGATTCTCTGCCACACTTCTCTGCCACCCGTTGGCAGAGAAGTGTTTGTCACCGCGGAAACACTGCGGAAACCAAGTGGTCGAAGCCAGGGTTGAACTGGCGACCTAGCGATTTTCAATCGCTCGCTCTACCAACTGAGCTATTCGACCTTGTCACTCCCATCGTAGCACCGCCGCCGGGGGGCGTCAACCGGACTTCGCGGGACTTGCCGGCCGCGAGTCCGACGGCCGGCCGGCCGCCGTTGACGCTGCCGGGACGGACCGGATAGAGTGGTACTCCCTCGACACGCCCCGCCCCCCGAGACGACGGTGCCCATGCCGGCGAAGATGAAAACGAGCGTCGCGTTCGCGGCCGCCCCCACGACGAGCTTCGACCCCTCGAACCCGTTCATCGTTCAGGGCGACCGGTCCATCCTGGTCGAGGTCGATAACCCCAAGTACGCCGAGGCCCGGGACGCCCTCGCCCCGTTCGCCGAACTGGAGAAAAGCCCCGAGCACATCCACACGTACCGCATCAGCAACCTGTCGCTCTGGAACGCCGCCGCGGCCGGGATCACCGCCGACGAGATGGTCGCCGTGTTGCAGCGGTACACCAAGTTCCCGATCCCCGGGAACCTGCCCGCGGACATCGCCGAGAGCGTGTCCCGGTACGGCCGCATCCGCCTGGAGAAGACGGCCGACGGCCTGCGCCTCGTCTGCGCCGACCGGCCGCTGCTCGAAGAAATCGTCCGGCAGAAGAAGGTGAATATTTATTTGGGCGAGCGGATCGACGACGTGAGCTTCGCCATCGCCCCGGAGCACCGCGGCGTCATCAAGATCGCGCTCATCACCATCGGCTACCCGGCCGAGGACCTGGCCGGGTACACCGAGGGCGCGGCCCTGCCGATGACCCTGCGGGAGGTCGCCGCGACCGGCCTGCCGTTCCACGTCCGGGACTACCAGCGCGAGGCGGCCGACGTGTTCCACGCCGGCGGGGACGTCCGCGGCGGGTCGGGCGTGATCGTCCTGCCGTGCGGCGCGGGCAAGACGATCGTCGGCATCACGGCCATGTGCCTGCTGCAGAAATCGACCCTCGTGCTGACCACCAGCATCACGGCCGTGAAGCAGTGGCGGCGGGAAATCCTCGACAAGACGACGCTGAACGAGGGCGAGGTCAAGGAGTACACCGGCGAGATCAAGGAGATCGGCCCGGTCACCGTGGCGACCTACCAGATCATCACCTACCGGCCGGACAAGACCGAGGAGTTCCCGCACTTCGGCATCTTCGAGAAGCAGGACTGGGGGCTGATCATTTACGACGAAGTCCACCTGCTGCCCGCGCCGGTGTTCCGCGTGACGGCCCAGATCCAGGCCCGCCGCCGGCTCGGGCTGACGGCGACGCTGATCCGCGAGGACGGCCGGGAAGGGGACGTGTTCAGCCTGATCGGGCCGAAGAAGTACGACGTGCCGTGGCGCGACCTCGAAGGCAAGGGCTGGATCGCCACGGCCGCGTGCGCCGAGATCCGCGTCGCCCTGCCGGACGACGCCACCCGCATGGCCTACGCCGTCGCCGACCACCGGGCGAAGTTCCGCATCGCGTCGGAGAACCCGGCCAAGGACGACGTGGTCGCCGAGTTGCTCGACCAGTACCGCGAGCAGCGGGTCATTATCATCGGCCAGTACCTCGACCAGCTCAAGTCCCTGGCCGCCCGGTTCGGCATCCCGCTCATCACCGGGGCGACGGGCAACGCCGAGCGCGAAATCCTGTACAACCAGTTCCGCAGCGGCGAGGTCCGGCACCTCGTCCTGTCGAAGGTCGGCAACTTCGCCATCGACCTGCCGGACGCGAACGTGCTGATTCAAGTCTCGGGGACGTTCGGCTCGCGTCAGGAGGAGGCGCAACGGCTGGGCCGGGTGTTGCGGCCCAAGTCCGACGGCGGCGACGCGGCCTTCTTCTCGATCGTCACCCGGGACACGCGGGAACTCGACTTCGCGCACCACCGGCAGATGTTCCTGACCGAGCAGGGCTACGCCTACGAAATCCTCGACGCCAAGGAAGTCGTCCACGCCCGCAACCGCATCACCCACGCCGAAGGCGTGTAGGTGCGAGGCGGCGTTTTCACGCCGGGAACCAGCGCTCGCGCAGCCGGAGCGTCGGCACCTCGACCAACTTGGTCATCAGCACGCCCAGGCCGAGGCTGCCGGCGACGTACACGACCACCCGCGGGGCGAAGTCGAGCGGCCCGAACACCCGTTCGAGCTGCGGGATGCCGAGCAGCACCCACGGGATGTGCCACAGGTAGATCGCGTAGGAGCAGCGGCCGAGGGTGGCCGTCGCCGCGACGACGCGGTTGACCGGCAGACGCACTTGCAGGACGCCGGCCAGGATCGCGCAACCGGCCAGGCTGTTCGCCGTGAACCCGACGGTCGTGAACCAGACGTGTTCGCTGTGCAGGAACACGAAGGCGGGGACCAGGGCGGCGGACCCGCCGGCGATCAGCGGCCACCGCCACCGCCGGGCGAGCGGGGCGAACCGCTCCGCGTGGAAGTGCGCCAGGTACCCGACCAGGACGCCGGCGAACAGGCCGTCGATGCGGAAGTGGGTGCGCGTCATGCGGGTCGTAAACGCCTCCGGGGGGAACACCCCGGCGTGCCCCACCCGGAGCGCCAGGCAGGTCGCGCACACGGCGAGAACGGCGAGCGGCAGGACGCCGGCGAACGGGTCGGCGGCGGCCGGCCGGCGGCGGGCGAACGCCACCAGCATCAGCGGCATGACCAGGTAGAAGTGCTCCTCGGCGGCCAGCGACCAGGTGTGCAGCCAGAGGCCGGGCCAGTAGTTCTGGACGAACAGGGCTTCGCTCAGGACCAGGTCGGCCGGCGGCTTGCCGTAGGCCAGGCCGAGGCCGACGACGGTGACGGCAAGCATGGCGTAGTACGCGGGGTAAATCTTCCACGCCCGGCGGGCGTAGAACCGCTTCACCGTCAGCGTGCCCCGCGCCCGGTACTCGGCGAAGAGCAGCCCCGAGACGAGGTACCCACTCAGCACGAAGAACAAATCGACGCCGACCCACCCGCCGCGCACGCCGGCGTCGAACAGGTCGTGCGACCAGCCCGGCCACGACGCCGGGAACGGCATCGGGTACAGGTGGTTGACCAGGACCAAACCCATCGCCGCGGCCCGCAGCACGTCGAGTTCGACGAGCCGGCGGCGCGGGGGCCCGGCGGGCGTGGCGGCAAGCGACATGGTGACGTTCAACCCGGTTCGGGATACGGTAACTGTTGACGACGGCAGTCTAGATCGGGTTTGGCCGTTTGGTCGGCCTGAACTGGTTCTGCCGGGTCCGAGGGTTCTCCCGCATGTCCGACGCCCCGTCCTCGACCGCCCGGTTGCCGGCCAAGTTGCACCGCCGGGTCTGCTTGATCCTGACCGAGGACGCCGTCCTCGCCGAGGAGGTGCTGGCCCGCAAGAAGCTGTCCGTCGAGATCGTCGGCCGGCTGTCGGACAAGGCCCTGCTCGTCCGGCCGGGCAAGATGGAGATGATCCTGGACGAGTTGCGCAAGATGGGGCACACGCCGTCCGTCGTGGGCAAAATGTGAGGCTTGCCCGATCGTCCGGCACGCCCTACGATACGGGTTCGGAAATCGCCGACCGCCTTCGAGACTTTCCATGCCGACGTTGACCCTGTTCGCCGACGCCCCCGCGGCCGGAGCCGAAGCGGCCGCGCCCCCGGCGACGCCGTTCTTCGCCAACCCGCTGTTCCTGATCGGGCTGTTGGCCCTGTTCTTCGTCGTCGTCATCCTGCCGGCCAAGCGGCGCGAGAAGCGCGACGCGGCGGCCATGTTCGCCGGCATCAAGGCCGGGTCCCGGGTGCTGCTCGGCGGCGGCATCGTCGGCACCATCGTCCGCGTCAAGGACGGCGAAGACGAAGTCGTCGTCAAGTCCGAGGACAGCAAGTTCCGCGTCCTCCGTTCGAGCATCGTCCGCGTCCTGGGCGACGAAACCACCCCCGAAACCAAGTAACCCCCCCGGACGGATTCGCGGCCCCGGGCGCACCCGCCGGGGCCTTCGGCCCCCGTGACTGTGAAGGCCCGTGATGAAGCGCAAATTCCTCCTCCGGCTGATCGTCTGCCTCGTGCCGACCCTGCTCGCCGCCGCCGCCGTGGCCTTCGCCGTCAAGCGTGAGATCGACGGCAACGCCGGCTTCCGCCGGGGCATCGACCTCGCCGGCGGGACCATCCTCGTGTACGAGGTGAACCTCGAACGCAGCCTGCGCGGCAAGACCGCCGGGGAGGCGGCTGGCGTCGCCACCGGCCTGTCCGGCGACGAGATCCGCAAGCTGGCCGAGAACCTCAAGCGGCGGATCGACCCGGCCGACCTGAGGAACGTCATCGTCCGGCCCGTCGGCACGACCCGCATCGAGATCATCCTGCCCCGGTCCGCGAGCCTCGGCGGCGGTAAAGAGGGCGCGACCGAGGACTACGTCCAGGAGGTCAAGGAGCGCGTCCGCCAGGTCGGCGTGCTGGAGTTCCGCATCATCGCCAATCCGAACGACGACGCCGCCGGCATCGCCGAGACCCGCAGCCTGATCGAGCGGCAGAAGTCCGACCCCAAGTTCAAGGCCGAACTCGAAGACCTGGCCCGCCGCGGCCTCCCGCCGCCGGCCTCCACGTCGAACTACTCCGTCACGGTCAACGGCCAGACGATCCCGGACACGTCGTACCAGTGGGTCGAACTCGGCCCCGAGGAGCGCGAGACCTACGGCCTGAGCAACGCCTACGCGACCGAGGCCCCCGTGTCGCGAAAGTCGGCCGAGAAGACGACGACCTGGTTCTACCCCGACTTCGCCAAGGCCCGGGCGGCCGAGGGCGGGGCGTTCGCCAAGTCCGGGGCGACCCTGGAGATGGCCGGCAGCCTGTTCCTGAGCCGCGAGTTCACCAAGCTGCAGCCGGCCGTGAACGAAGTGGGCAAGCAGGTCGAGTACTTCGTCCTGACCCGCGTCTCGCCGTCGGACGCCACCAAGGTGGACCGCGACTTCGGCCTCGTCGCCCGGGCCGAGAGCCGTGGCCTCGACCCGGCCGTGCTGTTCACGTTCAACTCGTACGGGGCCAACAAGTTCGGCAAGATCAGCGAGCGGAACCGCAAGGGCGAGAACGGGTTCAAGCGGCAACTGGCCGTCATCATGGACGACAAGATCGTCTCCGCCCCGACCCTCGACGCGGTGATTAAAGAGTCCGGCACGATCAGCGGCAGCAGCTTCGACCAGGCCGGCGTCAACCGGCTCGTGTTCATCCTCCGCAGCGGGGCGCTGAACGCCGAGTTGAAGCCCGACCCGGTGAGCGAGAACTCCATCAACGCCACGCTCGGCGAGGACACCATCCGCAAGGGCCTGTGGGCCGTCGGCCTGTCGTTCGTCGCCGTCCTGGCGTTCATGGTCGTCTACTACCGGTTCGCCGGCATCGTCGCCTGCGTCGCCCTGTCCGTGAACCTGCTCCTGACCGTCGGCTTCATGGTCACCGTGAGCGCCGCGTTCACGCTCCCCGGGCTGGCCGGCATCGTGCTCATGCTCGGCATGGCGGTGGACGCGAACGTGCTGATTTACGAGCGCATCCGCGAGGAGCGGGCCAAGGGGGCGAACCTCGTGACGAGCATCCGCCTGGGCTACGACCGCGCGTTCGCCACCATCATCGACACCCACTTGACGAGCATTTTCACCTGTATCGTCCTGTACGCCTTCGGCAACGACAACCTCAAGGGGTTCAGCGTCAGCCTGACCGTCGGCCTGATCATCAGCCTGTTCACGGCGCTGTACATGACCCGCCTGATGTTCGACTACGCGACCGCCCGCCGGGTGATTACCGACCTGAAGATGCACCAACTGTTCCCCCGGCCGAACTTCGACTTCATGAGCATCCGCAAGGCGATGTTCGCCGCCACCGGCACGGCCACGGTCCTCGGCCTGGGCCTGTTCCTCGCCCGGGGCAACTCGGTCCTGAACGTGGACTTCACCAAGGGCACCGCGTACGGCGGCCGCCTCGCCGACGGCCAGGAGCGGGCGCTGACCGACAAGGACAACCAGGGCTTCCTGACCCTGCTCGGCGAGACCGCCCAGCGCGACCGGCTCAAGGTCAAGAGCGTCACCCCGGCCTCGGGGGACACGGTCGAGGGCAAGACGGTCAACGAGAACGTGTACGAGATCGCCTACGAGGACGGCACGAGCGCCGTCGTCAGCTTCGTGAACGCGCCCGAGGGGGCCGACCAGGCCGCGCGGCTCGCGGACGTGAAGGCCCGCGCGGTGCAACTCCCGGGGCTGTCCGTCGAGCAGGTGTTCCTCGGCAGCGAGAGCTTCGGGTCGAACAAGTCGCGGTCGTTTACGGTGCGGACCACCGAGAAGGAGCCCGAACTCGTCCAGGTCATGCTCGACCGCCTGCTCCGGGACGAGAAGACCGGCACGCCGCTGCTCGCCTCGACCCGGGTGACCTCCATGAAGGTGACCGGGCCGACGGCCGTGGTCACGCTGGACCGGGCCGCGTCGCCGAGATACCTCGCGGCGTTCCTCGAACGCGAACTCAAACTCGTCGGCCGGTGGCCGCTCGTCGGCGGCCTGGCCGGGCTGACCGTGGCCGGCGTGCCGACCGAAGGCGACCTGGCCGCGAGCACCGAGGAGGGCCGCAGCGGGCAGTACAAGACCATCAAGATCGACGCGTCCACGAACTCCGAGTTCAACGCGCTGAAGGACGCCGCGGCGGCCGGCAAGATCGGGGCGGACAAGAAGTCGGCCGACGAACTCGCGGCGTTCACCGGGGCGCTCGACCGGGCGGCCAAGGCGTTCACCGCCCGGCCGATCCCCGACCGCCTCGAAACCTTCGACCCGGCCCTGGCCGCGGACACCCGGAACAAGGCCTTCTACGCGATCCTGGCGAGCTGGATGGCGATCCTCGTCTACCTCTGGTTCCGGTTCGGCAACTGGACCTTCGGCCTGGCCGCCGTGCTGTGCCTGGTCCACGACCTGTGCTTCACCCTCGGGGCGATCGCGCTGTGCCACTACCTGTTCGACAACCCGTTCGGCCAGGTGCTGTTGCTGCACGACTTCAAGATCGACCTGACCGCCGTGGCCGCGCTGCTGACCCTGGTCGGGTACTCGGTGAACGACACGATCGTCGTCTTCGACCGCATCCGCGAAGTCCGCGGCAAGAACCCGCTGCTGACCCCGCAGATGATCAACGACAGCGTCAACCAGACTCTCAGCCGGACCGTGCTGGCGAGCCTGACGGTGTTCCTGGTGGTGATCGTCCTGTACGTGTTCGGCGGCGAGGGCGTGCATTTGTTCGCGTTCGTGATGGTGGTCGGCGTGATCGTCGGCACGTACTCGTCGATCTACATCGCCAGCCCCCTTCTGCTGATGTTCGGCGAGGGCAAGCCGAAGATCGACCCCCGGTTCCCGAACCGCAAGGTCGAAGCCGTCGCGGCGAGGTGATCGCCGGCGAGCCGGAAGCGTCAGCGCCCGGAGCTTGCGCACGATCTCCG
>JANYHV010000184.1 GCA_025362195.1 Fimbriiglobus sp.
GGTTCTGGGCGAAGCTCAAGCAGTCCCGGCGGGTGGCGACGCGGTACGAGAAGACCGCCCGGAACTTCCTGGCGTTCGTTCAGGTGGTGTCGATAATGGTCTTGCTGCAATAACCGCTACAATCTGTCCACACGGCCTAGACAGGACCAGCCGTCGCGGAAGTTGAATCTCCTGGCCATCGACCACGGCCACTGCTTCAAGTGCGACAACGATTTAACGCCCGGGTACGTGGCCGGCAGGATCGATGACCGCGAATTGTACGGCTTGTTCCCAGAGTTCGTGAGTCTGGCCAGGAAGGACGACGCTCTCGCAGCAGCCGACCGAGCTGCTAATCTGCAGGAAGGCGAACTGTCGGCCATCCTCGACCTCGTGCCGGACGATTGGCACTTCTCCGCTTCGTCCCGAGACGCTTTGTCAGGTATGATACTTCGTCGCGCGAAGTCGCTGCGGTCGATCCTAGAAGAGTCGTTTACGAAGTCCGAACTTTTTGACGCCGAACAGTTGGGGGAGGGGTCGCTATGAAAGTCGGGTACTACTCCCTGATCCAATACTGCCCAGATCCGGCGAAGCTTGAAGCCGCGAGTGTCGGAGTGGCCCTGTTCGACCCGGCGTCCCGCCAGTTCGACTTCAAAATGGCCGGGGTAAGGCGCGTTCACACGTTTTTCGGACGCGGGCAGATCGGGTCGGACCAATTCGCCGACCTCATGGGTTCCTTCGCGGTTCGGCTCAAGAGGGCGGGCAAGGGCTTCGCCACGCTCGACGACATCACGGAATACGCGGGCACCTTGGCCGGCGAAATCGTTATAAGTCCGCTGCGCCCCGTAGCGATCGATGTTTTCGACACGCGGCTTGTCGATCTGGCAGCCAAGTTGATCGGCTGGAAGGAGCGTCCGGTCGCCGATCCCGACGGTCGCAGCGCGCGGAGTCGATTGACCTCGGAGTTCAAGAAGCCAGCGTATCAGAAACTGATCCAGCAAAACGTCCGAGTAACGCTCCCGAGTTTCGACCAAAATTTGATCATGCCGTACGGCTACCAGAACGGCCGTTACAACCTTATTAAGCCGGTGAACTTCGCGACGCCCGGAGACGCCGGACTGCTCGGGAAAACTGGACTTTTCCGCCAAGAGGCCGAGGAACTTTACGAGGCCGGCGGTCCGCACGGGCCAATGCAACTCGTCGTCGTCGCGGACTTCAAACCGAGTCAAGAGTCTGTCAAGCAGCACGTCCGCAAGACACTCGAAAAAGCCCACGCCAAGTTTTACACCGCCGAGAGCTTGCCCATACTGCTCGCCGAAATCCGCGACCACGCCACGCCCTTTGACGAGTCGGCCGGCCCTCCGCCAGCCTTCGGCCTGTTCATCGGCGACTCTGCGTCGTGAACGACCGTGGCAACGCAGTAACGCGCGTCGGCGAAGAAGAGTTCGCCCCGTGGCAGATCGGCCCGACACTTTGACGCACCGCCGCTCGCCGGGACTCCGGCAGATTCCGTCATTTGCGGAGAGTTTTCGCCGCGTCGCTCGTCTCATTCGTCGCCCACCCCATCACGGAGGCGACGCATGGCACGGCGACGACGCGGATTCACGCTCATCGAATTGCTCGTGGTGATTGCGATCATCGCGGTGCTGATCGGGCTGCTGTTGCCGGCCGTGCAGAAGGTCCGGGGGGCGGCCGCGCGGATGAGCTGCCAGAACAACTTGAAGCAGGTCGCCCTCGCCGTCCACAACTACGAGTCGGGGTTCGGCGTCTTCCCGCACTCGAAGCGGACGACGCTGCCGCAACGCAGTTGGGCACCCGACCTGTTGCCAAGTCTGGAGCAGGGGAACGTCGTCAGCAACGTCAACTACAACCTCGCCGAGAACTGGTGGCGGACGACCGGGCAGGTCGCGCCGAACGTCGGCGTCACGATCCCCAACGGCACGACGGCGCGGACCCAACTCCGCGTCTTCAACTGCCCGGCGACGCCGACCGGGGACCGCTTGCAGTCGAAGAAGGAGAACCCCCCGGAGCAGGACAAGGTCGGCGCGTGCTCGGACTACTTCGTCGTCGAAGGGGTCGCGGCGGCCATCAATACCGAGGTGCCGGGCCTCTACCCGACGGGGGCCGACTTGCGCGGGATGCTCACGGCGTTCCCCGACAAATCGACCTTCGCGTCCGTGACCGACGGCGTCTCGAACACGCTCCTGCTGGGCGAATGCGCCGGCCGCGAGGACGTCTGGCGGGGCCGCGTCAGGACCCCGGCGCAGACGAACACGGCGTTGCCGAACCCGGCCCGCGCGCGGCGGCGGCGCGTGGGCGACCAACGACAACCCCTACGCCCTCGGCGGCCGCGCGGCGTGGCCGAGCGGGGCGATCCCGGCGACGGTGCCGATGCGACTCAACGCGTCGAACGAGTGGGGCTTTCTGGCGTACAGCTTCCACGACGGCGGAGTCCAATTCGCCTTCGGCGACGGGTCCGTCCGCTTCGTCCGGGAATCGACGAGCCTCGCCACGCTGGCCGGCCTGGCCACCCGCAGCGGCGGCGAAGTCGCGTCCGCCGATTAACGCGGACTTCGAGTTCGAGTAGCGGGGTACCCGCGGTGCGGGATGTCGGTCCGGCCTTCGCCGCTAGGTCCACGGCGTCCGGCGAGTACGCCTCCGCCATCATGACGCCCTGCGAATTGGGCGGGACGAGTTGGTGGCTCCGCCGCAGGCGACTCTTGTTAGCCCGACGCGCTAGCGAGGGTCGATGGGTCGTTGACGATGTCGGAAGTCGTCGGCCGAAGGGTCAACACCGGCCAACCTTGCCCTCGACCGCTCGACCCTCGCTAGCG
>JANYHV010000185.1 GCA_025362195.1 Fimbriiglobus sp.
GTTCTGGGCGAAGCTCAAGCAGTCCCGGCGGGTGGCGACGCGGTACGAGAAGACCGCCCGGAACTTCCTGGCGTTCGTTCAGGTGGTGTCGATAATGGTCTTGCTGCAATAACCGCTACAATCTGTCCACACGGCCTAGAACTGAAAAAGAAAAATGCTATCAACCGCGAACCGGACCCCGGGAAGAGTGGGTCCGGTGAGAGATTCCACTCGTCGTACGAAGTGGCTTCGGCGAAATATTCGGCAGACTGATACTAATTTTATCGACGGAATACGAGTTCGCTGAATTTGAAACAGTGACAAGAATCAACCTGCACATCAATTCTTCATACACGACACCATAACCAGACGACGCCGGCTGATTGGTCAATAACAATTGCTCGGAATTCCGCCGAGTCGTGGCAGATCGACGCGTGGCGGCATCTCCCATCGAACCGACACATATTATCGCCATCGGAAGCGGCACGAAAAAACCGTAGGGGCGCAACATTTGTCACGCCCCTACGGTTGTCAGTAATATCTGGGGACGATTAATGTTGGGCCGGCCCGAGCACCACAGTCGTGCCAATGACACTGTCGGCCCCGGCCCAGGGCCGGGACTGGCGGTGTGAGTTCTCGGGTAACGCGGTGAGAAGGCGCTCCGGTCCGAGACCGGGCTTCGGGGACGATACGAAAAAAACCGTTGGGTGCGACAGTTGCCGTGCCCAACGGTTCATCCAGGACAACTCGACGGCTCAATTGTCGGCCGGTTTCGGGGCGGCCTTGGGGGGAGTCGCTCCGCCGGACGGCGCGCCGCGGCCTATCTTCGGGCCGATGGTGGTGTCGATGTTACTGTTCGCGCCGACCTTGGGGCCCGAGTCGCTCCCGCCACCGCACCCGGCGGCGGCCGCGATAGCAATGCCCACGCCGGCTAAAAGCGCCCGCTGATAGTTCGCGCACTGCCCGATCATGCATTCTCCAGAGTAGATGTGTTCGGAATCGAAGCGTTCGAGAATTAGTTGAAGGTGATCACTTGGCCGTCCGCGATCCCGCACATGAAGACGAAAAGCGCGTACGGGACGTTCGGGTTGATCGTGCGAACGGAGCCGTCGCCGAAGAGGGTCTGGATGCCGTTACCGGTGTGGGACGAGCCGGGCAGCGAATAACCGAACCCTTTACCCTGGGGGCTGAAGTCGCAGTTCCCGTTCGTCCGGTCCGGGCAGAAGCCGAATTGAGTGTAGGTCGGTCCGGAGGTGTAGCCGTTGCCGCCCCAGCCGGTCGTGCCGCCGCCGAAGTCCACATAACCGCCGACGCTTTCCATGAAGCAGACCGTGTTACTCATGCCGTCTTGGACCGAGGTGATGGCAATCTTGCCGTTGTACGTCATCATGCCGCCGGCGCTCGGGTAGTTGCGGACGGTCGGGTTCGAGTCGGCGAGGTCGGCGGCTTCGTCGGCGGGCGTCAGACGGTATCCGGCCATCGGCAAGTAGTTGGTCCGACCGTAAAGCGTCGAGATTTGACCGGTCAAAAAGTACGAGGTGTACGCCGCCGGTGACGACGGAGTTTCGCCCGGACGAATCGGGAAAGGCCAGTCCCGACCTTTGACGCCGCCGGCGAAGAGGCGGGTGACGGCGATCTGGCTGCCGGCATCGGGGTTAATCGCGGACGGGCAGGTGTACCCCTTGAAGACGAGCGAGTGCCCCCACGGCTGACCGTTCGGATTCAACGCCGGTGCCGGTGCCGATTGACTTTGGTTGAGCGGGTCGCGGAAGTACCAACTGTAGGTGCTGGGCGCGTTCACCGGTTGCGACCACGGCCGAAGGCTCCAGTTCTTGAAGACGTTATCCTGCTCCAAGTATGGCAACAGAATCACGAGTGCCCCGGTGTACTGGATGTCGGCACCGGGCGGCAGCTTGCCGACGGCACTTTCGAAGTTGTGGACCGCCAGGCCGATTTGCTTCATGTTGTTCTGGCAGCTCATCCGGGCGGCGGCCTCGCGGACCTTCTGCACGGCCGGCAAAAGGAGACCGATCAGAATCGCGATAATGGCGATGACCACCAGCAATTCGATCAGCGTGAACCCCCGGCCTCGCACCTTCCGCATTGAGTTAATCATGAGACGACTCCTGAAACGAGAAAAAAAGTTCAATAACCACGCACCGCCCGAAAATGCTCGAGGGGTGAGAGATTCCACGACAACGAATCGAAATCCGAAAATCAATTGGTTCGTGAGTGACTCGGGAGATCGAGCCGAAGCGGGTGGCGACTGAGCCGAACGTGGAGAGAATTACTTCGACACCGGACCTTCACAAACCATCCAAAAGGATAGTAGACGCGAACCGACGGGTCAAGTCTTTTTCACGCGGGATTTTTCGTAGGGTACGACGGACGGTTGCCGGACGACGCGCGAGGCCGGTCTGCACGGCATTTCTGCCCACGCGATCAGCCCGGGGCCGGACCGTCGCCACTGACGCGGCGTTTGAGCTTGTTCCAGAGCGTGTCTTGTTCCTGCTGCAACGACTGCAACTGCGTCTCGACCCAGTTGTGCAGGTGAACGTCGTTCTGGGGCGTTGCGGCCGGGGCGACGGCCGGGCGGGGGACGGCGTAGGCGGGCGGGGCGACGGGGGTCGGCGGGGCGGCGACCGGGGCGGGAAGGGCGGCGGGCGGCGGGGGAGCGTGCGCGGGCCGGGCCATCGCCAGCATCATCCGCTCCATGCGGTCGAGTTCGTCCTTCACGAACGCCCGCTGGTCGGTCATGACCACGCTCATCATCTGCACGACCGTGCCGAGCATCTGGCGGAACTGCTCGAACGAGTGCTGCTGGACCTGGGCGACCTGGTCGAGGACCGTGCCGACCTGGATCGCATCGACCGGGGTCACGGGGGTCGGGGAGAAGTTGACGAGGGCCGACGGGTGCCGGTACGGGGCCGCGGCGGCCGGCGGGTCGAGGGCCAGGGTCGTCGGCCGGCCGGCCCGCTCCGAGTGGGTCGGCAGCGTGAACCGGAACGGCACCTTGCCGCAGTGGAACACGTCGCCGTGGTGCAGCGGGGCGACGGCGACCGGCTCGCCGTTCACGCTCAGCCCGCCTTCGTAGGACAAGTCCACGACCCAGAACCCGTTCGGCGTGGTCACGATCGCGGCGTGCGTCGGGCACAGGGTCCGGTGCCGGACGCGGATTTTGGCCGGCGGGGACCGGCCGATCAACAGCAGCGGCCGGTGGTTGGTCACCAGGCGGGACTGGTCGGTCGCGTGCCCGCACTCTAGAGTGTACAGCGCTTCGCCGGACGCGGCCACGTCGAGGGGGCTGTCGAGCGGGGCGTCCGCCTCGCCGGGCCGGGCCGCCTGCACGGGGTTAAACACGCGGAGGTTGGTCTCGTGGACGCCGAACAGGTCGCCGGGGGTCACCCACCCGGACCGCCAGAGGTCGTCGCCCTGGTGGGTCGGGTAGTCCTCGGAGAGCTGCACGGCGTACAGCCGGCCGGCGACGAGTTGGAAGTACAATTGCCGCATGGCGGTGCCGTCGTTGTCGACGCCCATGTCCGCCCCGGGGCCGCGGCCGACGAGGACGTACGGCTTGCGGAACTCGACCGAGACGCTGGTGCCGCCGTCCCGGGGCCACAACTCGACGCGGAGGGGGTCGCGGCCGCCGCACTCCTCGAAAAAGGCGTCCATCGCCGTCATCGTCGCCCCTCTGCCGTCGAACCCCGAACCCCCTTTAAGATACGCGGGCCGGGGGTCAACGGGCGTCGATTTCCTTCGCCACGCGGGCCAGGGTCGGCTGCTCCAGGGGGTGCAAGTCGGCCGGCCGGAGGCGGAGCCGGCGGGCGTCGGCCAGCGCGTCCTTCGCGTCCCGCGGCCGGTTCAGGGCGTGGTACGCGTGGGCCAGGTGGAACGACGCGACTGCGCCCGGCTCCTCGTTGCTCGCCGCGGCGAACCGCTCGGCCGCCGGCTCGGGCTTGTTGTCGAGCATCAGGATCACGCCCTCCGTGTCGAGCAGCCCCGGCAGCGGCCCGGCGACGGCTTGCGCCTGGCGAACGAGTTCGAGCGCGACCGCGTAGTTCTTGTCGTGCGCGGCGAGCAGGAACGCCTGGTTGTTCAACGCGAGCAGGTTCTTCGGGTCCTGGGCGAGCACCTGGCGGTTGAGGGCCATCGCCCCGGCCTGGTCGCCGGCGAGACTCCGCGCGGCGGCGAGGTAGGCGGCCAGGGCCGGCTTGGCGGCGGCGGCCGTTTCGAGCCGCGCGACGATTTTGGCGATGTCGGCCGGGGGGGCGGTGGCCGCGTTCGTCAGGAGCATCTCGCAAGCCAGGGGCACGGACACTTCGGCCGGGATGGTGGCCCACAGGGCGTCGAGTTCGGCCCAAGCCGCGGACAGTTTCTCGACCCGGCCCAGGAAGCGGGCCAGGGTCAGGCGGGCCGCCGGGGTCTTCGCCTGGTCGGCGAACTGGCGGTAACTCGCCTCGGCCTCGGGCAGCAGGCCGGACCGCTCCAGGACGACCGCGGCCACCTCCGGGCGGGTCAGTTTCCCGGCCTCCCGGACCGCCTCGCCCCGCTTGCCCTCGGCCGCGCTCACTTGCACCTGCAGGGCAATCGCCATCTCGGCCTTGGGGTCGCGGGCGATCAGCTTGTCCAGCACGGTGCGGGCCTCCCCCAGGTCGTTGTGCCGGAGCAGTCGGGCGACGTAGTCCCCCATCAGGGGGGCCGGGGAGCCGGCCGCGGTCAGGGTCGCGGCGTACCGCAGCCGGGCCTTGCCCCAATCCCCCAGCGCCTCCAGGAGTTCGGCGTACTGCCGCTGGTCCTCGGGCGTGAGCGGCAGGCGGGCCTCGATCGCGTCCAGCAGCCGGAGGGCCGCTTGCCGGCTCTTGCGGGTGCGCATCCGGGCGAGCACGTAGACCCGCGCCCGCAGGTCGTCGATGGCCTCGCCGCCGGTCACCTGGGCGGCCGCGTCCGGCGTCGCCAGGCCGAGGACTTCCAGGGCCTTTTGCTTCGTGGCGAAGTCGGCGTCGTTCGAGAAAATCGTCGCCAGGAGCCGGCGGGCGAACAGTTCGTCGTCCTTCGACTTGGCCTGCGCGCCGAGCAGTTGTTCGAGCAGCTTGCGCGCCCCGGGCGTGTCCCCGCGGCGGAGGCGGTGGGCGGCGACGGCCCGCAGGACCGCCGGGTCGTTCGGCCGGGCCGCGATGGCCTCCTGGTAGAACTTCTCGGCCGCCTCGACTTGCCCCAGGGTCTCGGCGCACTGGGCCAGGGCGAGGGTCGTTTCCTTCGGGTCGGTCTGGGCGCGGCACTGGTCCATCGCCGCCGTCGCGTCGGCCGGCCGCTTCAGCGCGGTCAGCAGTTGCACGAGCGCGACCCACGCCTCGGGCCGCTTCGGGGCGACCGCCGTCGCCCGCCGCAGCGGGGCCTCGGCCTCGGCCAGTTCGCCGGACAGGATCAGGATGCGGGCCAGCCAGAGGAGCTTGGTCGGGTCGGTCGAGTCCAGCTTGACCGCGTCCCGGGCCAACTCCAACGCCCGCCCGTAGTTCTTCGCCGACAGGGACAGTTCGGCGATCAACTCCGCGCCCATGCCGCTGAGCCGGGTGTTCGGGGCCAACTGCATGAGTTGCTCGGCCTCGCCGAACTGCTTGGTCAGGTAGTACAGTTCGAGCAGCCGGCGGATCACTTCCGGCGACACCTCGCCGAGTTCGACCGACTGGCGGTACTTCTTCGCGGCCGTCGGCAGGTCGCCGGTCAGGTCGGCGACGCGGGCCTGGGCGACGTACAACCGGGACCACCCGGACCGCTGGCGTTCGATCCCGGCCAACAGCCCGGACGCCTCGGCCAGCAGGGCCGGGTCCTTCGCCTTGTCCGACTTCCAGAGCAGGTAGAAGGCGCGGATGACGCGGCCGGGCACGGCGTTCGGCCCGCCGGCGACGCGGTCCACGGTGGCGAGGATCGCGGCCACCGCCGCCTCGTCCCCGTCCAGGAGGGCCAGGTCGAAGCGGGCCGTCTGGAGCGCGATGTCGTCCGGGCGGGTCGCGGCCAGGTCGTCCAGCCAGCGCCGCGCCAGGTCCCGGCGGCCGACCTGTTCGGCCGCCGCCGAGAGCGTGCGGAGCAGCACGATCCGCTCCTTGGGCGTGAACCCGGCGGTCTTGTCGGCGAGCAGGGTCAGCCCGGCGGCGGCGGCCTCTTTGGGACCGCCGACGAGCAGCCGCGCTTTGACCAGGCGGAGTTCGAGCTTGTCCCCGAGTTTGGCCCGGGCCTGGTCGTAAATCTCGGCCGCGCGGACCGCCTCGTTGACGCGGACTTCGAGCAACACGCGGGCGACCCAGAGGCGGACCGACTCGGGGTCGGCGGCGAGCGCCTTCTCGATGATCGGCCGCGACGCGTTCACGTCCGCGCGGGCGGCGGCGAGTTCGGCCCGGAGGAGTTCGGTCTCCGCGCCCGGCGGGGCCGCCGCGACGGCCCGCTCGACGGGCGACCAGTCCTGTTTGCCGGCCGGCTGCCGCAACACCTGGTTCAACAGCAATCGGCCGAGCGGCACGTTCGCGCCGGGGATCAGGGCGGCCAGGCGGGCGTACTCCGCGACGGCGTCGTTCGGCCGGCCGAGTTCGGTCAGCGTCTCCGCGACGCCGAGCACCGCCGTGCCCCAGGTCGGGTCGAACGGCTCCGGCGGGACGGCCCGGCGGAACGCCTCGTACCGGCGGTCGAGTTCGCCCGTCTCCTGGTAGCACAGGGCCAACAGCAGGTTGGCGTGCCGGGCCTGTTCCGGCGCGGCCGACAGGCCCTCGACGGCGCTTTCCAGCTTGCGGCACGCCTCCGGCCACTGGCCGCGTAGGACGGCAATGCGGCCGAGGAAGAAGTCGAGTTGCGGGGACGGGAAGCCGGCCCGGTCGAGTTTGGCGAGGATCGCTTCGGCCTCGTCCAGCTTGCCCAGGCCGATCGTCGCGTCGGCGAGGTCCACCTGGCCGATCAGCGACCCCGGGAAGGTGGCGACCTGTTTGCGCGCCCAGGCTTCCGCGTCCGGCTTGCGGTCTTCGTGCAGCAGCACCCCGACGAGCGTGTGGTAGGCCCGCGAGGTGACGCTTTGCAGCTTCTCGCCGGGGCTGTTGACCTCGGGCAGCGCGTCGGCCGGGGGCAACTGCGGGACGCACGTTTCGATCACACTCTCGTACATCTTGACCGCCTCCGCGACCACCGCCGTCCGCTCCTTCACCTTGTTGGACAGCCGCAAGTCGTCCACCTGGACGAGCAAGTAGTCGGCGGCGGTCAACACGACTTCGGGGTCGGTCGGGCCGAGTTCGCGGGCCTTCTGGACGGCCGCGCCGTAGGGGACCCGCTTGCCGTCGCGCCGCCAGTGCTCCGCGATGGCGACGAACGCCGCGACGGACGTGGTGTTCTTCTTGGCCAGCGTCGCCAGGGTCGCGTCGGCCTCCTCGAAGCGGCGGAACTCGAACCGCTGGATCGCGGCCAACCGGGCGAACGCGCCGACCTTGCTGGGGTCGTTCTTGACCGCGCTGGCCAGGTACGTCTCGGCCGGCTTGTAGTCCCGGGCGATGACGTAGCAGTCGGCCATCAGCACCGCGTAATCGGCGTTCGTCGGGTCGGCCTTCAACAGCGTCTCGACGTGCGGCTTCGCCTCGTCGTGCAGGTTCACGGTCGGGTGCAGGGCCAGGCGGACCGCCTGCACGCGCACGGCGACGGGCAACGACGGGTCGGCCCGCAGGGCTTCTTGCAGCACCTGGAACGCCGCGATGCGGTCCCGCGGCCGCGTCGCCAGGCGGCTCTGCAACATGCCGAGCCGCAATCGGGCCGCGTTGTCCGCCGGCTGGAGGGTCAAGTAGCGGCGCAGGTAGTCGAGTTCCTTGGCCGCTTCGTTGCGGTCGCGCGACCCGTCGGCCTGCGTCAAGTAGGCGTCGCCGAGCTTGCGCAACTGGTGCCGGTGCAGCACGAAACTGCCGACGCCGACGGCCACGGCCAGGACCGTCCAGAAGACCAGGAACTTGACGTTGAGGCGGTATTGCTGGAAGTGCCGGAAGTTCATGGGTGCCCCAAGTGTCGCGTGTGCCGGGCCGCGTCCCGCACGCAGGATCGAATCGTAGTCCACGAAAAAACCACCCGGCAGGCGGAGCCACCGGATGGTTCAGAAGGTCACCCCGAGCCGTCCGCTTAGGCGAACAGGCGACGGCGGGCCGCACCGGCCAGGCCGAGCAGCGGGAAGCCGAGGCCGGCCATCAGGGCCGTGGCGGGGAGCGGAGAGGAGATCAGGGTGTCCGCCGTGATGGAAATCGCCGAACCAGTGGTGAGCCCAGTAATCACATAGGTATGTGTGATCGAGTACGGGCCACCTCCAGCATTGGCAGGCACGTTTGTAGAATAAACAGACGTTCCCGTGAAGGACGGATTTTGAGTCGCTTGATTGGTCGCTGAAATCGTGAGATTGGCAGAGGTAATCGTGCCAGTCACACCAGCACTGACATTATTAGAGTAATACCAAGGTGCGGTCGGAAAAGTGTAGGCATCCTGCGTAATCGTGATTGTGATCGGAGCAAGAGTCGCACCAGAGAAGTTCAAAATGCTCACGGAACTGACGAGTTGCGATTTTTTCGGGAAGGTTTCAAAGGCCGTGACAGAAATCCCGCCGAACACGCCAGTGCCCGTCAACGTCGATTGATACTGCACGCCAACCGTATTCGGGGTGGCAGGGTTGTTGGAAATCCCAGTCTCGCCGATACCGCTCACGCTGACCGTAAACGTCGCTTGCGCCCCGGCGCTCGTGGCGATGAGGGTCGCCAGTGAGGCGACCATCGCGAACAGAATCTTCTTCACGGAAATCTCCTTGGTGTGGCCACCGATCACTCGGCGCGGGTGGGTAAGAAAAAGACGATGCTTCGTCAGTCACTGCTACGATAACACGACGGACGTTAGCCGGCAAGCTAATTTTGCGGCTGTCACGTAGAAAAAGCGGAAATTCTTTTCCGCCGCCGCCCGCCGGGCCAATTCTTCGTGAAAATCGACCATCGGCTCGCCTAAGAGTACCACCTGATTCGGCTCGTTGACGCCGTGGGTGTGCAATTTCACAATCACTCCCGCCGGGTCGGTCGGGTGCTGCACGCCGGCCCGCAGCCACAAGTCGAGCCGCTCCTTCGACGGCGGCTGGCTCTTTTGCAAGTCGCCGTTCTCGATACCGGGCAGCACGCCGAACTTTCGCTGCGACCAGTCGAGCACCAGCGGCCCCTGGATCATTAGCAGGCCCCGCTCGGGTTTCGGACCTTGGCCGACCGGCACGCCCGCGTCGTGAGACTTGGCCCGGCCTGGCCGGCCGACAGCCCAATAGATGCTATTGATGGTCCGCGTCTGCGTCTCGCTCGGGGCCGACGGCATCGTGAAGTCGGCGTAGCAGCCGGTCTCGACGAGCACGTCGAGTTCGTTATCGACGCCGCACCACCGGCCGTCCGACCGCGAGTTGTCGAGGGCCCAGTTGCCGTGGATGAACCCGTAGGTGATTTGTCCCGTGGCCGGGTCCCGCCGCAACAGGCCGTGGCGGTCGTGCAGGGCGGTCTTGAAGCCGACGATCTTGTCGCGGAAGCCGTCGGCCGTGTCGTGGTCGTGGTGCAGGTGGATCTCCACGTCCCCGTAGCCGCGGCGGCACAGCCCGGCGACCATTTCGACGAGTTCGGGTTCGTACTCGTCCTGGGGGTAGAAAAAGGTGTGTTGCGGCGGGGTGCCGGCCGTGTCGCGGAAGCGGTCGAAGAGGGCAGGGTACTTGTCCACCCACTCCTGGACGCGGGCGCGGGCCTTGGCCATCGGCACGCCGCCGCGGCGCGGTTCGTAGTGGTCGCAAACGGCGAGGTAGACGGTGACCGGCTCGCCCGGCAGGCGGTCGCGGCGGAGGTGCCGGGTGCGGAGGTACGGCAGCAGCCAGCGGTGCAGGCCCTTGCGGCGAAGCCCGGCGTAGCCGACGCCCACGGCGACCAGTCCCGTCCCGGCCGTCGTCGCGGCGAATCCGGCGGCCAGTTCGGCCCCGGTCACGACGCCTGCCGCACCGGCTGGCGGTCCTCACCGGGCGTGCGCGGCCGGGCGGCGGGCAAGGTCTCGACGAGTTCGGTCAGGGGGGCGTACCGGTCGGTGTCCGGAGAAGCCAGGCTGACGCCGCGGCGGGTGCGGGTCCAGGCGCTGTTCTGCCGGCCGCGGACCCACCGCCAGAAGCCGACGGCGAGCGCGGCGTTCATCGACGTGAACATCGCCGGCAGGCGGAGCAGCTTGAACACCTTCGGCCGCGCCGGCAGCATCCCGGCCATCAGCGACGACAGGTAGAACCCGACCTGGAGCGCGAGCGACAGCGCGGCCCACGGCAAGTGGTACACGTTGCCGATGTACGGCATGCACAGCCCGACCCAGAGTAGGTTGCCCAGGAGCGCGAAGATCAGCAGGAACGGGCTGGCCCAGCGGAGGAGCTTGTGGTTGACGAAGGCGAAGGCCAGCCAGCCGTGCCGGGGGTGGGTCAGGCCGCGGAGCAGGCCGATGGCCTGGAAGCCGCCCGCCCCGATCCGGGCGCGGCGCTGGAACTCGCAGGCGATCGACGACGGCGTCTCCTCGGTGGCGACGGCCCCCTTGTCGTACACGATCTTGCACCCGGTCTCCTGGCGGGCGAGCAGCGGGAGGACGAAGTCGTCCACGATCGTGTCCGCGGGGATCGGCCGGAAGGCCGACTTGCGGACGGCGTAGATGCCGCCGTTCGACCCGAGGAGTGCCCCCAACCGGCTCTCGCACAGCTTGAGGAAGGTCTCGTACTTCCAGTAGACGCCGTCCACGTTGCGGCCGTTGACGGGGTCGGTCAGCACGAGCTTGCCGCAGACCACGCCGACGGCCGGGTCAACGAACCAGGCGGCGAGCTTGCGGGCGGCGTCCGGGTCGGTGAGCGTGTTGGCGTCCGAGAGCATGACGACTTCGCCGGTACACTCCGGGATCATCTCGTTGAGGACGGACGACTTGCCCCGGCGGGCCTCGAAGTCGCGCAGGCGGACGCCGCGCGAGGCGAACTCGCGGACGATGTCGGCCGTGTCGTCGGTGCTGCCGTCCGACGCGATGAGGATTTCGAGCTTGCCGGCCGGGTAGTCCATCGCCAGCGCGTTGCGGACGCGCTCCTCGATGTGGCCGGCCTCGTTAAAGGCGGCGATGAGCAGGCTCAACCGGGGCAGGTCGTCGTCCGCGACCACCGGCCGGACCGGCGGCCGGCCGAAGAGGCGCGACAGCACCCAGATGACCACCGGGTAGCCGACGTAGGCGTACCCGACCACGAAAAGTGCGCCGGCAATGGTGTAGCCGAGGGCGATGGCGAGGGTGGGCATGGCACGGTGTCCGTCGGGAGGGCAGATGATCGGGCGTTCGACGCCTGGCCGGGTGAGAGTAAGTCACACGATGACAGTAACACGGCAAACCAGGAGTCGGGCCGGATTTCTGGCGGGATTGTTAGGGAACTTGCGGGAGTGGGGCAGCCCGCCTACGATCCAAGGCACTGCCTAATGTAGAAGATGTTCCCGGGTGTGGGAAGCAAATTCATCCGACCGAATCAAATTTCATTCCCGAGACGCGAACGACTTTAGCGGGGATGCCCACCGCCGTCGCGTGGTCCGGGATGTCGGTCAGGACGACGGCGTTCGCTCCGATCTTGGCTCCGGTGCCGATCCGCACGGCCCCGAGAATTTTCGCGCCAGCCCCCACGAAGACATCGTCCCCCAAGACTGGAGACTGCCGGCGTTCCGCGCCGATCGTCACCTGGTGTTCGAGGCGGATATTCGCCCCACCGCGCACGGTGCCGTTGATCACGACGCCGCCGCAGTGAATGAGGACGAACCCCGGGCCGAACTCGGCCCCGCGGCCGATGATGCAGTCGCAGAAAATCGCGTTGACGCGGTTGAACAGCATCTCCAGGGGGGTGAGCCGCCAGCGGCGGGCGGCTTGCATGAGGCGGTACCAGACCATCGCCGGCGTTCCGTCGGTGAGCAACACCTTCAAGACGGCCGTGCGGTCGATTCGTTCGTAGTTCCACGCCGCTTTCGCCCGCAAGTCGGCGAGGATGAGCCGCACAGTGGTCGTCACGGCACATCTCGATGGGCGGCGGGTCGGACTGGGGAATGATCGGGGGTCAACCCGGGGCGGGCGGTTCGACCCGGGCGAGGTCTTTGCGTAAGTCGATGATCGGCCCGCGGAAGTGGCCGGCCCAGTCGAACTCGTTCGCCACGTCCGTACCGAGGAGCAGCAAGTCGGCGTGGTCCAGGGCCATCGCCGGTTGGGGCACGAGTAGCCCGGCGAGGTGCGGCAGGTGGCGGTCGATGTAGGCCAGGTTGCGCCCGCGGAGGCGGCCGAGCATGACGTTCGGGTCGTAGATTTTCACCCCGCAGCCCCACCCGAGCAGGGCCTCGACGACGTCCACCATCGGGCTTTCGCGGAGGTCGTCCGTGCCCGCCTTGAAGCTCAGCCCGACCAGCCCGATGCGGCGCGCCCCGGTCTCGCGGACGAGTTTCATGGCGCGCTTCAAATGCGACTCGTTGGACGGCAACACGGCGGCCAGGAGGTTGACCCGGAGGGCTTGTTGCTCGGCGAACCGGGTCAGGGCGCGGAGGTCTTTGGGCAGGCACGACCCCCCGAACGCGAAGCCCGGCCGCAGGTACGCCGCGGACACGTTCAACTTCGTGTCGCGGCAGACGAGGTCCATGACCCCGTGCCCGTCCGCCCCGAACGCCCTCGCCAGGCTGCCGACCTCGTTGGCGAACGCGACTTTGACCGCGTGGAAGGCGTTGCACGCGTACTTGACCAGCGACGCGGTCCGCGTGCCGGTGACCAGCTTTTCGCCGGCGACGGCGTGGTACAGCGCGAGGACCGGGGCCGCGTCCGCCGCCGAGTCGGCCCCGACCAACACGTAGGGCGGGTGGTAGTAGTCGCGGACGGCCGAACTCTCGCGGAGGAACTCGGGGTTGTTGCACAGCACCAGCCCCGGGCCGGTCGGCCGCCCGGCCGCCGCTTCCAGGGCCGGCCGCAGGCGGTCTTCGAGGATGCCCGGCAGGATGGTGGAGCGGACGACGACGTGGTACGCCTTGCCGGCCGCCTTGACCGCCGCGCCGATCGCCCGGACGACCGCCTCGACCCCGTCCGCGCTGACGCTCCCGTCGTCGGCCGACGGCGTCCCGACCGCGATCAGGGCGATGTCCGACGCCGCGACCGCGTCGTTCACGTCCGTCGTGGCCCGCAGCCGGCCGGCGGCGACCTGGGCTTTCAGCAGGTCGTCCAGGCCCGGCTCGCTGACGGGGGACGCGCCGGCGTTGAGTTCCGCGACCTTGGCCGGGTCGATGTCCACGCCGACGACGGCGTGCCCGTCCTGGCCCAGGCAGGCGGCCGTGACCGCCCCGACGTAACCGATGCCGAAGACCGCGACGCGCTGCATGGAGTTCCCGTCCGAATTAAACCGCCGCGGGACCGGACCGGTGCGCGACCACGCCCCGGCAGACGGCCTCGAACTGTCGGGCCACCGGCTCGCTCCCGCACGACTGCCGGACGAACGCGTCGGCCGCCCGGCCGAGGACCCGCCGGGATTCGGCGGACCCGAGCAACGCGACGACGGCCGCCGCGAAGGCGGCCGGGTCGTCCGCTCTGATATAGTGCTCGCCCGAGACGATCGGCAACCCTTCCGCTCCAATCCCCGTGCTGACGACCGGGCGACCGGTGGCCATGGCCTCGTAAATCTTCAGCCGCGTGCCCCCGCCGACGAGGAGCGGGACGACGACGACCGCGGCCGCGGCCAGGTGCGGCCGCACGTCCGGGACGCCCCCGACGACCGTCACCCCGGCGACCGAGGCCAGGCCGCGGACCTCGGCCGGCGGGTTCCGCCCGACGACGTGGAAGGCCGCCCCCGGGTGCGCCGCCCGGACCGCCGGCCACACCTCGCGGACGAACCACCGCACCCCGTCCTGGTTCGGCATCCAGTCCATCGACCCGAGGAACAGCACCCGCCCGGGGACTTCTTCGGCGGTGCCCGGGCGGAAGAATTCTTCGTCCACGGCCGTGCCGATCGCGTGGACGTGGCCCCACCCGTAGTCCCGCGCGAACAGGGCCTTGTCCGGCTCGCTCACGGCGACCACGGCGTCGAAGTGGCCGCCGCACGACCGCTCGAACCGGACCATCTTCCGCCACTGCCCGCGCATGTACCGCCGCTTCAAAATGCCGCCCGCCACGTCCGCGTGCCGCTTCAAGATTTGCGCCTCGACGTTGTGCTGGAACAGCACGCTCGCCGGCCCGGGCAGCCCGATCGTGTGCCGGGCCATGACGATCGTGTCGCAGACCAGCACGTCGAACGGCTCGCCGGCCAGGAGTTCGGCGACCTTCGCCCGGACCCGCGGGTCGTAGTTCCGGCTGACCGTGAACGGGTACTCCGAGACGAGGTTCCGGACCGCCTCGGCGTAGAAGCGCGCCCCGCCCCGCCCGGAACTTTCCCCGGGGACGAGTTCGCACCGCAGCCCCAGGCCCGCCATTTCGGGCAGGTGGGCCTCTTCCCCGGCCCGCAGGTTGGCGACGTAGGTCACGTCGTGCCACTTCGCCAGGTGCTTCAGCAAGTTCAGCACGCGGATCTTCCCGCCGGTGTCCCGCGGGAAGAGGATCTGCTTGTGCAAGAACAGGATTTTCAACCGCGCAGTCGGTGCCAAGCGAAGTCCTCAGTGCTCTCTCGAAGGGTGCCCACCGGTCCACGCGGGCGGTCAGTCGCGCCGCGGTCCCTGCCGCGCGACCCGCAACAGGCCCGCTTCCAGTTCATCGACCGCCGCCGCGCGCGACTTGGGGGGCGGCAGGTCGGCGGGGTCGGGCCGGCCGGCGGCGAGGGCGTCGGCGAGTGCCGCGGCCAGCGCCGCGGGGTTGTCGGGCGGCACGAGCCGGCGCGAGGCGTGGCCGGGCATCTCGGGGATGCCGCCGACCCGGGTGGCGACCCACGGGGTGCCGCACGCGCCCGCTTCGAGCAGCACGTTCGGCACGCCCTCGGACCGGCTCGGCAGCACGAACAGGTCGGCCGCCCGGTACCAGTCCGGCAGCGCGGCTTGCGGCAGCGACCCCAGGAACGTCACGCGGTCGGCGACGCCGAGTTCCCCCGCCAGCCGCGCGAGCGGGGCGCGCTCCGGCCCCGCGCCGACGACGACCAGGCGGGCCGGCGACTTCAACGACGCGAGCGCCCGCACCAGCACGTCGATGCCCTTCACAGCCACCAGGTTGCCGACGAACAGCAGCACCGGCGCGGCCGGCCACCCGCCGGGGAGGTCCACCGCCGCCCGGGCCGATTGTCGGTCGCCGGGGTGGAAGATGTGCGGATCGACGCCGTCGTAAATCACCGCCACGCGGTCCGCCGGCACGCCCAGGCCGACGACCCGGTCGCGCAAGTCCCCGCTCACGGCGATCACGCCGTCGGCCCCAGTCAGTGCCTCGGCCGTGCGGCGGCGGCGGGTCGGGAACTGGTCGAGCAACTTGACATCCGACCCGTGGACTTGCACGACGACCGGCAGGTCCGCGCGGCGGGCGAGCCGCACCGCCGCCCAGCCGTCGGGGTAGGCCCACGGGGCGAACACGACGTCCGGCGCGAACTCGTCAACGGCCCGGCGGAACGCGCCGCGGACCGACGCGGCGAAGCAGTGGCCGTACAGGCCGCGGCCGACTTTCGGCGGGAAGTAGTACCGCGGGTGCTCGACCGCCAGGCCGTCCAGGGTGACCGCCCGGGCGACGCGGCCGGTGCCGGCGCGGGCCAGCGCCAACTCGTCGGTCCAGGCGACCGGCGCGATCACCCGGAGCGGGTGCCGCAAGCCCAGCAGCCGCAGTTGGTGGCGGTTGAACGGCGCGCGGTGCGGCTGCAACGGGTTCGGGTACAGGTTCGTGACGGCCAGGACTCTCATCGCGGCGTGCCGGCTCCGGTCTGGCGGTAAATCGCGGCGTACCGGTCGGCGATGCGGTCGAGCGTGTAGCACGCCTCGACCGCCGTCCGGCCCGCCGCTCCGAGCGACGCCCGGACGGTTGCGTTAGTGTACAGCCGGGCCAGAGCGTCGGCGAAGTTCCGCGGATTCCCGAACGGCACGAGCAGCCCGGTGACGCCGTCGGTGACCACGTCCGGCAGGCCGCCGACGGCCGTCACGACCGCCGGCTTGCCCGCCGCCCAGGCTTCGAGCAGCGACACCGGAAAGCCCTCCGACCGGCTGGTCAAAGCGAACGCGTCGAACGCCGGGTAATAGTGCTCCGGCGCGGCCTGGTAGCCGGCGAAGCGGACGACCGGCGTGAGTTGCAACTCGTCCGCGAGGGTCACCAGCCGCGCCCGCTCCGGGCCGTCGCCGACGAGCAGTAAGTACACGTCCGGCCGCGACGCCCGCAACTCGGCGACCGCCCGCAAGAGCAGGTCGTAGCGCTTGACCTCGTTCAACCGGCCGACGGAGCCGACGACGAACGCCCCGGCGGGGATGCCGAGTTCCGCCCGTAGCGCCGTGCCGCCGTCGCCCGGTTCGGGGAGCGTGACGCCGTTGGCGACGACCTCGGGCGAGCGCACCGTGCGGTAGCGGCCGACGGCGGCGGCGATCTCGGGGGTGACGCAGCAGAAGTGGCCGATGTCCCGGGCCGTGCGGGCGTAGACCCAGCGCAACTTCAGGCGTGCGAGCGGCCCCGCGGCGCGGGCGAAGGCGTTGCCGTGCTCGGTGTGGACGACGGGCACGCCGAGCCGCCGGGCCGCCGGGGCGACGACCCCGGCCGCGCCGATTTGGTGCGTGTGGACGACGCCCGGTCGCATCGTGCTGAGGGCCGCTTCAACCCGGAGGTGCGCCGCCGCCCGGCCGATACTGTCCGCGTTTAAGCAGGCGACGGTAACGCCGAGCGCCTCGGCGTCCGCCGCGAGGTGCCCCGGGCGATCGACGGTCAAGACCGCCACCGGGTCGCCGCGCCGCCGGCCGACGCGGGCTAGGTCGAGGACGATGCGCTCCAACCCGCCGACGTCCAGCGAGAGGACGGCGTGAACGACCCGCGTCACGGCCCGCCCCCGGTCAGCACGAAGTCCGCGACGACCGGGCGGTGCGCCGACCCGACGTCCGGCCCGACCCAGCAGTCCCGGCACTCCCACGGCGGGGCGAACAGGACGTGGTCGATGCGGACGGCGGCGCGGTGCGTCGTCATCGTGAACCCGAACCCGGTGCCGCCGGCCGAGAAAGCGTTGCCGTAGGCGGCCCAGTCGCGGCGGTAGACGCGGCTCTCCGGGGGCGTGTTGAAGTCCCCCGCGAGGAGCAAATCGCCCGCCCCGGCCGCCCACTCGTGGACCCGGGCCGAGGCGTCCGCCCGGACGGTCGAGTCGTGGTCGAGCTGCCCGCCGGCCCCCGGCGCGGCGTGCATCGCCGCCGCCAGGCCGTTCCGCGGCGTCGGCAAATGGACGCTGGTCACCATCACCGCGCCGTACTGCGGCGTGTCGAAGCGGAACCGCGCCGCCCCCCGGCCCGGCCCGAACTCCGGCCGGAAGAAGTCTTCGACGAACTCGACGGGGTGCGGCGACGCCGCCCGCATCGACCCCCGGCCGGCCACGACCCACCCGTCCGGCACGTCGTCCGGTTGCCCGAACGACCCGGCGTCCTGGACGAGCAGCACGTCCGGCCGCGTTTCTTCCAGGAACGCCTCGAAGGCCGCTTTGTTCAGCCGCTTGGCGTCCGCGTTCAACGTGACCACCCGCAGGCAGCCCGCCCCGGTCCCGCCCCCGAGCACCGGCCCGAGGCTCACGGTCAGCCCCGCGAACGGCACCAACGCCACCCCCAGCGCGACCACCCCGGCCGCCACCCCGACGCGACTCCGCACGCCGGCCGCCCCCGCGACGACGGCGACCGCCGGCACGGCCAGCCACCAGCGCGGCCCGAACAGCAGCAGCGTCGCCGGCCACCACAAATCCCCGGCCGCCCAGAGCAGCAGCGTCAACGCCACCGTGAGCACGAGGAACGCCCCCGCCCCGCGGCCGGCCCACTTGCGCCGGAGGTCGAATCGGTCCGGGGTCACGGGGCGTCTCGGGGAGGGGTCGGGCGGTCCTGGGCACTGACGCGGTCGTGATTACCAGGCTAAGCCCGGCCGCACAACGCCGCTCGAGTCGTCCCGCCCGACGGCCGGCGGCGCGGCCGTCAGAACTCGTACTCGAACGCGCGGACGTCGGACTGGTAGACGCGCTCGACGATCGCACGGGTTTTCGGCGTGTAATAGTCCCGGTAATTGCACCGGTCTCGGGGCGCGGCGTTCACGCGTTCGAGGGTCGCCCCGAGGCCCAGGCGCGCGGCGACGGTCGCAAAGTCTTCGGCCAGCGTCTCGTACCGGCCGAGGAAGTCGAGGGCCGGGCGGGTGTGCCCGGGGAGGCAGACGAAGCGCGTCATCGGGACGAAGTGCCAGACGTCGGAAAAAACGTTGGCCGGAGTCAACCACGCCGTGACGAACTCGTCGAAGTGGTCGTACCGGGCCAAGTGGCGGTCGGCCCACGCCTTGTCTTTGGAGTGGTTGCCGCCGCGTTTCATGTGGAAGAAACTCGACACCAGGCGGTCCCACGGATTGCGAACGAAGCCGAACTTAAAGCAGGCTCGAAACCGAGCACGGCCGAGTAAGATTCGATAATCGTTTGCTGAAATATGCGAGTAAGTAAGAACGCTTGACAGAGTCTTGAGCATTGACGAGCCGGCGCACCGCGGCGTGTGGACGAAGACGGTCCGCGCACCTGCGGCAATCCGTTGCTCGAAAAGCCCGCGGACGACCTGGAGATTTTTGTAGTGCGCCGGCGAAATGACGCGGTGCGCAATCTTTTCGAGCGGTTCCGGCAAGAGCCGAACACCCGCTCGAATTAATTGTGTTGTTTGCATGTTTTACCATTGTTTTTGGGACACACGTGCTGGCGGGCGGTGAATCCCAATCTCACTTCTCCATGTCGGCGACTCCGAGGCGGTGCTTCCAGAGACCCAGTACTGTCAACACCTTGCGGGCGAGTTTGTACCCGGTCCTTCGCGGGTAATTCGCATTGTAGTACAGCTTGAGCAATTTTGCCCGCAGCGGACCGCACTCTTCGGCGAATTCCGCCCACTCGGCGTAGCCCGGCCAGTGCCGGCGGTACCCCGGCATCCACGGCTTCGGGCTGTCCGTATAGTGCAGGACGCGGTCGTCGCTCGCCGTCCCGAGTTCGAACAGCGCGTGGGCGTTGAACGCCCTCGGGAGCCAGTTGGCGTGGGGCAGGAGGAGGCCGTTGATCAGGGCTTGGTCGAACCCGAGCAGGTAGTAGGGGAAGCGTCCCGCGACCACGGCCCGCTCGTACCGGTCGATCAAATCGGGCCAGTCGGCCCGGCGCAAGGCGAAGACGCCGGCGTTGAAGCCCGGGTCGGTCGGGGCGACGCGGAAGAGTGCCGCGTAGGCCGGCCACACGTCCGGGGCGACCATTCGGCCCAGGTTGTACACCGCGTCCCGGACGACGTTGACCCGGCCCGGGGGGACGTCCCAGAGTGCGCCGGCCGGCCCGCGGAACGCGACGTCGCAATCGACCCAGGCGACGACCTCTTCCGGGAACGTCGGCAGGAACAGCCGGACGACGTACAACTGCATGAGCATTTCGTCCGGCACGCCCGCGACGAGTCGCGGGGCGGTCACGACGGTCGCCAGGTCGCCGAGGGCGGCGCGGACGCCGTCCACGTCCGCGGCCGGGGCGATGCAGTACCGGACGACGTCGGGGTGGAACCGGCGGGCACTGGTCAGCATCCCCCGCGCGCCTTCCGCGAATTTCAAGTTGCAGGCGGTCACCAAGGCACGGGTCACGGACGAATCCCCTGGAAGTAGCGGAACTGCGCGTCGATCTGGTGGTCGAGGGTGAGGCCGGCGCGGACCAGGGCCGGCCCGGTGAGCGCCATGCCGGCGAGCCGCGTCCGGTCGGCAAGGAGCGCTGCGACGGCGGCCCGGAACGCGACCGGGTCGCCCGCCGGGACGACCAGGCCGACGGCCGCGGTCACCACGTCCGCGTGCCCGCCGACGGCCGTCACGACCACCGGCAGCCCCGCGGCCATCGCTTCGAGAACGGCGAGCGTCAACCCTTCCGCGCGGGACGCGAGGACGAACAGGTCCGAGTCCGCGAGTAGGTCCGGCACGTCGTCGCGCAGGCCGAGCAGGTGGATTTGTCCGGCGACGCCCGCCGCCGCGGCCTGCCGCACCACGGCGTCGCGGTCCGGGCCGTCCCCGGCGACGACCAGGTGCCAGTCGGGGTGCGCGGCGAGTAAGGGCGCGAGTGCCGCGAGCAACACGTCGTACCCCTTGCGGGGGATCAGCGAACCGACGCACGTCAGGACCGTGCCGCCCGCCGGGAGTCCCAATTCTTCCCGGAGCAGGCCGCGGCGGGCGGGCGGGGGCGGGGTGATGCCGTTGGGGATCACCGCGGCCCGCCCGCCCGGCCAGCCGCGGGCGACGGCCGCGAGTCGGCCCGCCTCCGCGAGCAGCACCATGCGGTCCACGGCCCAGCGTAAGAGCCGCACCCGGGAGAGCCGCCGCGCGACGCGGCCCGGCATGGCCATTTGCGAGTGCTGCACCCAAACCGTCGCGCGCGGGCCGATCCGCAAGGCCCGGGCCGCCAGGCTCGCGGCCACGACGCTGACCTCGCGGCAGAACTGGAAGGCGACCACGTCCCAAGGGCCACGCTCGCGGAGGGCGCGGTGGTAGGCCCGGACGAACGCCCAGGGCCGCTCGCGGCCCGCGGGGTCGCTCCAGGCGGGCGCGGCGAGCCAGGTCGCGCCGGCCGCGCGCAGGGCCGCCGCGACGGGCGGGATCGGTTCCCCGGCCAGGAGCAGCCCGTACCGCACCCCGTCCCGGCGGCACCGGTCGGCCATCGCCACCAGGTACGCCTCGAACGCCCCGGCCTTCTTGGGGTCCAGGTCGCACACCATCAGGAGCGACCGCATCAGGTGACCCCGGCGGGCGGACGCCCGAGTTGCCGGACGACCCGCGCGGGGTTCCCGGCCGCGACCGAGTCCGGCGGGACGTTTTTGGTCACGACCGACCCGGCCGCGACCACGGACCGCGCCCCGATGGTCACGCCCTTGAGCACCGTCACGCCGAACCCGAGCCAGACGTCGTCCTCGATCACGACCGGGGCGATGCCCTCGGGCGGCGTGGGCAGGCCGGCCCGCCGGTCGGCGGCGTCGATCGGGTGGCCGTCCTGATCGACGACGGTGCAGCCGGCGGCCAGGTAGCAGTGGCTGCCGATGCGGACCGACCGGGCCACGTTGAACCCGCACTTGTGGCCGATGAACGTCCGGTCGCCGACGACGAACTCCGGTCGCCCCCCGCCGCGGGTGTTGAACCCGATGGAAATCTGTCCCGAGATGTGCACGCCCCGCCCGAGCACGATCCGACCCGACCCGCCGAGGTACGGGAGTTCTTCCAGGCGCAGGCCCGGCCCGACCGACTCGCACTGGCTGCGGAACAGCGGCTCGTTCCAGAAGAACCGCCGCGCCCACACCCACCCCTCGCGGGCGGCGACGTACAGCCGGTACAGCAGCCCGAAGACCGGCCGGGTGACGGCGTTGACCGGCAGGTGGGCGGTCGCGACCGCCTTGGCCGCCCGCTTGAGGGTGCCCCAGACCGGCCCCTCGCCGCGCCGCAGTTTCGCCCCGAAGCTCATCGCCCGGCCCCCCGGCGGGTGAGGGCGTTCGCCGCGCACGCCGCGAGCAGGCGGAGGCGACCGAAGCGGACCCGGACGTCGGCCGCCGCGTACGGGAGCGGCCACCACGCGAACGACGCGACCGCCCGCCGCAACCCGCCCGCCGGCCGGCCCGCCGCGAAGAAGACGTAGGCCGACGCGTAACTCGCCAGCCCCAGGGCTTTGCGGCGGAACGCCCACCGGCCGGCCAGCGCGGGCGTGGCGAACGCCTTGTCCAGCACGACCCGCTCGAAGTGCTCCATCCGCTCCGGGTTCCGCGACATGCTCCCCGGCGTCACGCGGTAGTACGTCAACTCGGCCGCCACGACCGCGACGGGGGACTTCGCGCCGACGCGGATCCAGAAGTCGCGGTCTTCGACGGACCGCAGCCCCGCGTCGAAGCCCCCGACGGCCGCGGCGCACGCCGCGCGGAACACGGCACTGCTGGGCGAGAACGGCGACCGCAGCACCAACTCGTCCAGCGCGACCGGGCGGACCGCGGGGTCGCCTTCGACGGCGGGCCACATGCGCGCCGGGTCGCTGAAGTGGTGCGTTCCCGCCAGGCCGACGCCGGGGTTGGCGCTCAGGTGTCGCAGTTGCAGTTCGAGCTTGCGCGGGTGGAAGGCGTCGTCCGAGTCGAGCAGCGCGATGAACTCCCCGGTCGCCGCGGCGATGCCGGCGTTGCGGGCCGCCGACAGCCCCTGGTTCGCCTGGCGGACGACGCGGATGCGGTCCCCGTACGCGGCCAGCCGCGCGGGGGTGTCGTCGGTCGAGCCGTCGTCCACGACCACGACTTCGACGGCCGGATAAGTTTGCGCGAGCGCGCTGTCGATGGCCTGGCCCACGTAGGCCCCGTAGTTGTAAGTGGGGATGACCACGGTCACCAGCGGCAGCGGGTCGCTCATCGGTTGCGGCGGCCACTTCGGGTGACGACTTCGGCGTACAGTTCGGCCATTCTATTGGCCATCCGTTCGACGGCGAACTCCTTTTCCGCCCGCGCCCGGCCCGCCGCGGCGAGTGTGGCCCGCAGGCCGTCGTCGGTCAGCAATCGGACGACGGCGGCGGCCAACGCGCCGGGGTCCTCCGGGGGGACGAGCCAGCCCGACGTGCCGTGTTCGACCACCTCTGGGATGCCCCCGGCCGTCGTGCCGATCACCGGCGTGCCCCACCGCATCGCTTCGAGGAAGATCAGCCCGAACGACTCGTACCGCGACGGGGCGACGAACAGGTCGGCCCGCTGCAGCCAGGCGTCCACCTCGGGTTGCGGCAGTCGGCCGGCGAGGGTCACGGCGGCGCGGACCTCCGGCGGGAAGTCCTGGGCCAGGTACTCCGCGTGGGTGCGGTTGCCGGGACAGTGCGGGCGGTCGCCGCCGATGAGGACGAACCGGGCGTCCGGCACCGCCGCCAGCACGCGCGGGACCGCCTGGAGCAGTTCGACTGTCCCCTTGCGGTGTTCGAGCCGGCCGAGGGAGACGACCGTCGGCGGCCCCGGCACTCGCGGCGGCCGCACCCACCCGGGGGCCATCTCGATGCCGAGCGGGACCAGCCGGACGGCGTCCTCGGCCAGGCCCGTTTCGGTGCACATCTCCCGGCGGTGTGCGGCCGAGTGCGTGACCACCGCGTCGGCGGCGTGGCCGATGGCGCGCTCCCGCCAGTTGTTCCAGGCGTGCCACCGGGACGTGGCCGTGTCGTCGATCCGCTGCGACTCGACGGACGACGTGTACAAGCGGACCACCGTCGGCGTGCGGGCCAGCCGCGCGGACAGCAACCCGTACCCCTCCCAGTTGGGGAATTCGACCACGTCGAGGCGGTGGTCCCGGACGAGCCGCCGCACCGCCCGGCCGACGCGCCAACAGGCCCCGGCCCCCGGCACGAGTTTGTCGAGGCCGGGCAGGTGCCGCGTCGAGGTGAAGTGGACGGCGACGGGGCCGTCGGCGGTGTCCGGCCGGTCGCCGGGGGTGAGGGCGTGGACCTCGTGGCCGAGGGCGGACAGGCCGAGGCCGAGGGTCCGGGTGTACGAGCCGATGCCGCCCTCGCCGGTCAGGCCGGGGTAGTTCGGGGTGAACAGGCCGATGCGCAGCGGTGGTGAGGGTCGGGGCGTCATTTCTTCCGCGCGACGGTGATCGTGTCGATGGACGGGCCGACCAGATCGGGGTGCCGTCCGAGCAGCCGCATGATCGCCTGCTTGGCGATGTACCGCGTCGAGCGGCGGACCGGCTCGGAAGATTCGGCGAGCGACTCCAGGGACTCGGACACCGACAGCTCGGCGTCGAGGCCGGCGTGCGCGCACAGCGTCCGCATCCCCTCGGGGTGGATCCGCCAGCAGTCGACGGGGGCCTCGTGGTACTCCCAACTGACCGGGTTGACGGTGACGACGAGGCCGCCCGGCTTGCAAACGCGCGCGACCTCTGCCATCCAGTCCCAGACGCGCTTGACGTGTTCGATGACCTGCCCGGAAAGGACGATGTCGTACGTGCCGTCCGGGATCGGAAAGGAGTAGTCGCCGGTCGCTCGGTAGGTCAGCGTCGGCGACTCGTACACGTCCAGGGTGTGCCACACGATCGAGGGGTCGTTCACGCACTTGGCGTAGGTCGAGGGGACGCCGTCCGGGCCGATCTCCAGCACCTTCAGGTTCGGCGTGAAGCGGGACTTGGCGTGCTTCTCGAAGAGCAATCGGCTGTTGGCGTGCATGAGCGGTGTCCTGGGGAGCGGTTAGAGGCCGGCGGTGAGTGCGGCGACGGTCCGGGCGATTAACGCGGGCTCGTGGAAGTGCGCGACGACGCGGTCCCGGGCGGCCGCTCCGGTCGTGGCCCGGAGTTCCGCCGAGCGCAACAACCCGGCCATGGCGGTCGCCAGGGCGGGCGGGTTTCGCGGCGGGACGACGGACCCGGTGCGGCCGTCTTCGATCAGTTCGCTCACCCCGCCGACGGCCGTCGCCACGCACGGCAGCCCGACCGACATCGCTTCCAACAGGGCGTAGGGCAGGGCCTCGCAGACCGACGGGAGGGCGAACAGGTCGAACGATTGCAGCAGGGGCAGGATGTCCGACCGCTGGCCGAGGAAGACGACCCGGTCGGCGACCCCGAGGGCGGCGGCGAGGGCTTTCAGCGCGGCGTCGAGTTCGCCCGACCCGACGATCACGGCGACGTGCGGCGGTAGCCCTGCGGGCAGCAGCGCTACCGCCCGCAGGAGGTACTCTTGGCCCTTGTGTTCGTGTAGTCGGCCGACGGTGCCGAGGAGCAGTCGCCCGTCGTCCGGCAAGCCGGTCGCGGCCCGCGCCGCCGCATGGCTGAGGGTGCGGACGTAGACATCGCTGTCGATCCCGTTGGGGATGGCGACGAGCCGGGCCGGGCCGACGTGGGTCCGGCGGAGGCGGTCGCGCCGGGTCGCCTCGCTGGCCGCGATGCCAAGGCTCAGGCACCGGTCCGTCGCCATTTCCGTCAGCCGCCGGCCGGGGTTGTCGCGGACCTCCGGCGGCAGGTATGTCGAATCGACCTGGAACGTGTACACGACGCGGGGCACCCCGGCGAACCGGGCCGCGAGGACCGCCGGGTCGGCGTCGGTCTCGTAAGTGTGAACGACATCGAACCCGCGGCCCCGGAAGAGGCGTGCGACGGACCACGCCGACCGGACGAACCCGGCCACGCGCAACGCCGACCCGGGGACGAGCCGCCGGGGGAATCGCGCCCCCCGGCCGGCGACCGGCGGCGGACTCGCGCCCGGCGGCCCCGCCGCGCCGGCCGCGCCCGCGGGGACGCCGGAATACGGGTGGACGGGGACGACTATGACGCCGGGGTGCAGCCGGAACGGCCGGTTCGGGTGGCAGAACAGCGTCACGTCGAAGCGGTCCGGCGTCAGCCCGTCGAGGACCCCCTGGACGTAGCGGTACAGCCCGCCCAGCCCCGGCGTGAACGGGTCGTACACGGCGACGCGCAGGCGGCGCGCGACTTCCGGCCGGGCGGGCGGGGGCGTCATCCGACCCCCCGGACCGCGGCGCGGGTCGCCAGGACGGTGTGCGGGAAGGAGTCGTTCACCGCGAAGCCGTGCCGCCCGACGACCGCGTCGAACCCGCTCTCCGCCCGGCTCGCCCCGTGGAACTCGATGGCGATGGTCCCGACGCGGTCCAGCCAGGACGTGTCCCCCGTGAATAGCTGCCGCTCGGCCCCCTCGATATCGACCTTCAAGAGGTCGATGCGCGACAGTCCGTGCCGGTCGCACAAATCGTCTACCGTCACCCCGGGGACCGTGTCCCCGCCGGCGGCGTCGCCCTCCGAGACGCTGACGCAGTCGTAACGCCGGTCGCCGCCGACTGCGCCGACGTGGAGGGACGCGGACCGGCCCCAGACGGCGGCGCGGACGGCCCGCCCGCGGTCGCCCGGAACGGCCGCCAAATTTCGCTCCAGGAGCGCGAACGTCTCGGCGTTCGGTTCGACGGCCAGCACCCGGGCCGCCGGATACGCGGCGAGGAAGTACCGGCTCGCCAACCCGATGTTCGCCCCCAGATCGACGACCTGCCGGCACTCCTTCACGGTGTCGACCACCGGGCGGTAGACTTCCGCCTCGACGACCTCCTCGAAGGTCACGATGTCGGACCCCTCCTCGCGGAACCAGAGCGGCCCGCGAATCGGCCGGAGCATGTCGAGCGCGACCAGCCCCCCCGACCGGGCGTGGCCGGCCCGCGCGCGGATCAGGAAGTCCCGGTAGCGGAGGGCCGAGCGGACCGACATGCGCCCGAACTGCCGTCGCGCAAACTGCAAGTTCCAGGACGACATTCGGGTGACCTCGCGTCGGACAGACGGCTCGGGGCGGGTGACGGGTTCGGGATTCGGACGCCGGCCGGTTCGGCGGCACGCACTCGACTCAGGCGGGGGATCGCTTCGGCCGGTCGGCCAGCCAGGCTTCCCGGAGGTGACCGCTCATCCGCGCTGACATGATGTACGCCCGGACCCACCGCCGGGAGTGGAACGGCCAGAGGCAGTACTTGATCAGGGTCGATTCGACGTACTGCCGGAGGACCCACCGGGGCCACCCCAAGAAGAGCGGGCCTGTGTGCCGGACCGGCTTTTCGACCATCTTGATGGCGAGGCGGCCTTCGCCCATGAAGGTCGAGCGGACGAAGTCGCGCGAGATCGCCTCGGTGCGGATGTAGTGGCGGACGGCCGCCGTGCCGACCCAGTACGCCGTGTGGCCGTCGGCGACGGCCCGCATGTAGAAGTCGATCTCCTCGCCGCCCACCCGCCCGGTGCCGACGCGGCCGAGGCTCGTGTCGAACGGGTAACGGCGCAGCACGGCCGTCCGGACCGCCATGTTCCCGCTCAACACGCTCTCAGTCGGCCCCAGCTGCCGGTTCGGCCCAGGGCGGCGGAGGCGACCGTAGGCGCACGCCAGCAGGTCGAGGTTGTCCGCGATCCAGGCCGGCGGCGGCGTCTCGAACTCCGGCTCGATCGTCCCCCCGAAGATCGCCGCCTGCGGGTTCGCCTGGGCGGCCGACCAGTACTCGGTGAGGACATCGGCGGCCGGCCGACAGTCGTCGTCCAGGAAGACGAACAGGTCCCCCGCGGCCGCCCCGACGGCCGCGTTCCGGGCGAACGCCACGCCCTGCCGCGGCTCGTGGACGTACCGGACCGGCAATTTCCCGTCGTACGACCGGACCACGGCCGCCGTGTCGTCGGGGGAGTTGTTATCGACGACGACGACTTCCCACCGGACGCCCGGCGGGACGGCGAGTTCCGCCACCCGGCGCAGCGTCCCGTCGAGGACGCGACTCCGGTTCCAGGTGCAAATGGCGAGGGTGAGGTCGATCATGAGGGAGCGAACCACGATTTCAAGACGGCCGATTGCCACCGGTACGCGACCGGAGCATTCGGGGGAGCCAACGGCGAAAACACTTCAAGAGCGACCGACCCGTGTTTTCAAAGAGGACGGGAAAATGAGCGATCCGTGCGGCCGCCGGTGCATCCGTGACACCTCGGAACACGCCCATAAACGTGGCCCGAATCTCGTGGACTTCTCCCCCGAGGGCGAGAAAGTCCTTCGGCGTCCAAACGCTCCTGTGCGTTTCGGCATCGTTCCCGAACACTGCCCCTTGCGGATAGTTCCCGTTCGGAGTCGTCACAATCACCCATTCCGCCTTCGACCGCGCGAGTCGGAGGAGTGACTCGGCCTCGCCCCGATCAAAGTGTTCGATCACATCGCAGATGAGTACGAGTCCGTACTTCTCGCTAGTCGTTCGGAGAAAATCGCGAGCGTCGCCCATGTAAACGTGATCGTAATAGTAGTCCCAGATCGGATTGCGATAAGGCTCGAAGAGTTCGACGCCATCGATCCTGGTTTTCCATTCGCCTCTGGTCAGCCGTTCCTGTCCAATATCTAACAATTGCCGGATTTGGAGGCCATACTGACCCATCCCGACCCCGAGATCGAGTACAGAATCCGGATGAATTTCGCCCACGACTTCTAAAACCCAAGGGAGTGCCCAATAGTCGCTCTGAGGCATGAACTAGGCACTCCGCATGGAAGAAAGTGTGGTGCAATCGTACTGAACTGCGATGGAGCCGTGACGATCAGCCCTGGGCAACCGATAATCCGCGACATCCGGGAAGAACGAACCGGGATTGACATCGAAAATGAGTGCGTCTTGCACGACATCCTGTTCGTCATTCGCAGTCCCACACCACAAGTCCAATCGATACCTGCCCGCGAGCAACGGCAAGCGATCAAAGGAAAACTGCACCCGCGTCGATTTGGCACCGATCTCAGGGCTACAGCCGATGAAATGGCTGGCCAGAGTGGTCAGGCAAGCACCATAATTGTCGCGGATCACAATGGCGACATCGACCTTGGTCGCCCGACCGGGTGTCAGTCGGCTCAATTCGACAATAAACTGAGCCGGCTCACCTGTCAGGATATTTGGGCCACTCCCATTGGCTTCGGCCGCATGAATTTTGGCGAATCGGTAGTCACCGAGGCCGCGCCTATCTGTTCGGGTGGCTAAATCTTGACCGAGAGTGCGAGTGGAGTCCGGGAGCATTCGCAAAATTGCATCTTGCGAAGGACCTGAATAGACGACTCGCCCACGTTCGATGACACAAGCCCGTCGGCACAACATCCGAATCACGGGCATGTTGTGGCTTACGAAGAGCACCGTCTTGCCGTCGCGTGCGGCAGTGCCCATTTTGTCCAGGCACTTCTGCTGGAACCCCGCATCCCCCACGGCCAGCACCTCATCGACGATGAGGATTTCGGGTTCGAGGTGCGCGGCCACGGCGAAGGCGAGCCGCACGTACATGCCGCTGCTGTAACGCTTCACGGGGGTGTCCAGGAACCGCTCGACCTCGGCGAAGGCGACGATCTCGTCGAACTTCTTCGCGATCTCCCGACGCGACATCCCCAGAATCGACCCGTTCAGGTAGACGTTCTCCCGGCCCGTCAACTCTGGGTGGAAGCCGGTGCCGACCTCAAGCAGACTGCCCACCCGGCCGTTCAGCGTCACCCGGCCGGTCGTCGGCTTGGTGATGCGGCTGAGGATTTTCAGCAGCGTCGACTTGCCCGCGCCGTTGCGGCCGATGATGCCGACGACCTCGCCTGGCTGCACCTCGAAGTCGACGCCCTTCAAGGCCCAGAAGTCCTCGGCGGGATCGGGCGGGGCGAAGCCCTTGCGCGCCCAGCGCAGCGGTGCCCCGGCGGCGTGCATCACCGTCTCGCGGAGGGTGGCGTAGTTCGCCCGCTCGCCCCGGTTGGAGACGCGGTACAGCTTGCCCAAGTTTTCGACGCGGATCGCCGGTTCCATACGCTCGTTCGGTGCCCCGTAGCAGGTTAAATGACGTCGGCGAAGCGGTCTTCGACGCGGCGGAAGTAGAGGCAGCCGGCGAAGAAGGTTGCCACCGAGAGCAGCCCGGCGACGCCGAGGCCGGCCCAGGGGATGTCGCCGCCGACGGTCGCCGCCCGGAAGGCTGTGATCAAGCTATTGAGCGGGTTCAGTTGGATCAAGAGGCGAATCGTCTCGGAGGGCGTTTCGGCTTCACCGGCCTGGGCGGCGAAGTAGATCGCGGGCGTGGCGTACATGCCGAGTTGGACGGCGAACGGGACGACGTAGCGGAAGTCGCGGAAGACGACGTTGAGCGCGGCGAACCCGGTGCCGAGGCCCAGGGCGAACAGGCCGACGACGGCGACGACGAGCGGGGCGGCGAGGAGGTTCCAGGTCGGGGCGACCCCGTAGGCGAGCAGCATGACCGCGAGCAGCCCGCACGAGACGAGGAAGTCGACGAAGGCGGCCCCGACGGCCGACAGCGGCACGGCGAGCCGGGGGAAGTAGACCTTGGTGATGAGTCCGCCGGCCCCCAAAACGCTGTTCGAGGCGGTGGTGACGGCGGTCGAGAAGAAGAACCAGGGCAGGAGGCCGGAGAGGTAGAAGAGTGGCTCGGGGACGCCGCCGGTCGGCAGGTTGGCGAGCTTGCCGAAGAGGACGGTGAACACGGCCATCATCATCGCCGGCTGGAGGACGGCCCAGGCCGCGCCGAGGACGGTCTGCTTGTACCGCACCTTCACGTCCCGCAAAACGAACGTGAGCAGGAGTTCGCGGTACCGCCAGAGTTCGCGCAGGCCGAGGAGTTGCCAGCCGGACGGCGGCTCGATGACGGTCCGGTGGACGACCGGCGGCGGGTCGCGCGGGGGCGCGTCGGCGGGGGCGTCCGTTGCGGGCGGGGCGGTCATGCGGGTCAAACTCCGAGGATGCCGAGCAGTTGCGTGGCGTACTTCAACGACACGAGGCCGATCACCGAGAGGACGGCGAACCGGGTCCACCAGGCGGAATCGACCGCGTCGCGCGGGTCCGGACTGGGCACGGCCAGTTGAATGTAGGCCGCGGCCAGGCCCAAGGCCAGGTACGTCGGGATGTGGAAGTTGCGGGTCAGCGAGTAGCACCCGACGGCGTACGCGCACAGTGCCCCGAACAGGTACGGGCCGAGGGCGGTGGCCCACGGCGGGGCGGCCGGGTCGCGGAGGGCCGCGTGCGTCCGCCGCACGGCCAGGTACACCGCGGTGAAGAACAGCCCGCCGCCGAGCACCCCGAGTTCGACGTAGGCGTTGACGTACGAGTTGTGGGCCACGTGGCCGAACTCCTCGAGGTAGAACCCCGGGGCGAGGCCGGTCGGGATGTGGAACGGCATGCGGAAGAGTTCGCCGAGGCCGTCCGCCCAGAGCATCAGCCGCTCGTGGGCCGTGCCGCCGCCGCCGACGCTGCCCTGCCGGCCGCCGATGCCCAGGAGCAGCCCGGGGAGGGCGACCGCGAGGAACGGGACCGACCGCTTCCAGCCGAGCCGGGCGAACGCCGTCCCGGCGATGCCGGCCAGGATGGCCAGCACGCCGCCGCGGGACTTGGTGAGCAAACAGGCGTACCCCATTGGCACCAACGGCAGTAGCCAGAGCAGCGTGCCCAGGACCCCCCGCGAGGTCATCGCCACGCCGAGGCACAGGGCCATCCCGAAGGCCAGGATGACGCACAGGTCGTTGGGGTCGGAGAACAGCCCGACGCTGACGATCCGCTCGATCCGCACGTCCTCGCCGGTGTCCGGGTCCGCGTCCCACTGCGACACCGACCCGATGCCCTCGAACTCGGCCCACTCGAAGTGCTGCAATAGGGCAATGGCCATGACGCCGAAGATAAACACCGCCACCCAGGCGACGTACGTCCGCAGCCGCTCGGGGGTGTTGACGACGGAGATCAGCAGGCAGAAGAACAGGACGACCTTGGCGAACTCGCCGCAGAAGTCGAGGCCGTCGGCGAACCGGCCGCGGAAGGCGAACGAGAGGAACGTCGCCCCGAGCATTCCCAGGACGCAGACGGCGATCGGGCGGGTGCGCAGGCTGTCGCGGTTCAAGGTGCGGTGCAATTCCGGGACCGCCGCGACCGTACACACGACGATGGTGGCGAGGTACAACCGGAAGCCGGCGATCGGCGGGTACAGGTCCTCGGGCCGGACGAGGAGCAGGAAGTTCAGGAAGACGAAGAGTGCGAAGTCCATGCGGTCACGACACCTCGGCGGTGGCCGCGTGGACGGCGGCCGCGCGGGCCGGGGCCGGCTCGGCGAGGGTGGCCGGCCGGGGCAGGGCCGTCAACAGCCGCACGGTCGCGTAGGACAGGCCGGCCAGGTAGAGCACGGTGCCGACCGCGATCCGCACGTCCAGCCCGGCCGACGCCTCGCGGATGTACAGGCGGTCGTACTCGAGCTTGTCGCGGAAGGTCTCGGCGGTCGTGTCGGCCGGCTGTTGGATCTGCGCCAGCCCGGTCACGCCCGGGCGGACGGCGAGGCGGTCGTCGAGGCCCGGGATGAGCGGGCCGAGGCCGGCGAGGATTTCGGGCCGCTCGGGCCGCGGGCCGACGAACGCCATCTCCCCGCGGACGACGTTCCAGAGTTGGGGCAGTTCGTCCAGGTGCGTGCGGCGGAGGACGCGGCCGACCGGGGTGACGCGGGAGTCGCCCTCGCCCTGGCTCCACTGGGCCCCGGCGTGGACTTCACTGTCCGCGACCATCGACCGGAGCTTGTAAATGCGGAACGGCCGGCCGTTCCGGCCGACGCGGGTCTGGGTGTACACGGCCCCGCCCGGGGAAGTCGCCGCGACCACCGCGGCCGCCGCGAGCAAGACGGGGGCGGCGAGCGCGAGCGCGGCGAGGGCCAGCCCGACCTCGGCGGCGCGCCGGGCGGGCGAGACGTTGAAGGCCGTCGTCGCGGGTGGGGTCGGGGGCGTCATGGGTACGGCTCGGGTCGGGGTCCGCCGGGGTCGTTGAAGTCCGGTCATGGTGCCACCTCGCCCGGGGGCTTCAAGTGGGCTTCGAGTGCGGGGACGAACGCGGCCAGGAACGCGCCGGCCGGGTCGGCGACCGCCGGACCCGGCGTCGCGGGGGCCGCCGTCGCCGGCCGGGCCGCGGCCTGCGGGCGGCGCTCCTGGATCACGTACAGTTTGTAGAGCGCCGGCGACCCGGCGTAGGCGACCCGCGGGTTGAGGGGGGCTTCCAGGCCGCGGCCGGCGAGCCAACCCCAGCGGATCTCCAGGTCGGCGTCCCCGGCCCGGGAGGCGGGCGGGTGGAAGCGGAGGTTCCAGAGCGGTAACTTGCGGTCGGCCACCGGGTAGTCGGTGCGGGCGGCCTCGCCGACGGCGGTGAACCCGGACGCGCGGTAGCACACGTCGGGCGTGTGGACGGAGATCGGACCGGGCCGGCCGCACACCACCAGCACGACCATTTCGTCGCCGGTCCGGCGGTCCCGATAGCGGCGGGACAGGTACCCGTCGATGCCGCCCCGCTTGAGCGAATCGGGGTCGTCCAGGACCGTGTCCGTGCCGTGCCAGTCGCCGAGTTGGGCGGGGACGGTGGCGAGCGCGGCGACGTACGGGTCGAGCGACGGGAGCGGCGTCCACCGGCCGGACGCGCGGCCCTGGACCACCGCGGCGGCCAGCGCCGCGGCGAGGAACAGCACGGGAATGGCGAACTTTAAGCGGGACACCCGACACCTCCTCACGACTCGATCCGATTCCCCACCGCCCGCCGGGCCGGCGTCACTCGCCGGTCACGGCCGCCTCGGCACTCGGGGCCGAGTAGTACCGGTCGTAGTAGTAGTGGCCGGCGTTCGGGGTCGCCCCGGCCATGACCACCCCGAGCATCCGCGCGCCGACCAGGTTCAGGCGGTTGCACGCGGCCTGGACGGCCATGTACCGGCTGTGGTCCTGCATGACCGAGATCAACACCCCGTCCACGTTGCGGGCGATCGACAGGGCGTCGGCGACGGGCAGGATCGGCGGGGAGTCGATGAGGACGAAGTCGTACTCGGTGACGGCGTGGGCGAGCAGGTCGCGCCACCGGATGCCGTTCAGGGCGGACGCCGAGGCGGCGTTCCACTTGCCGGCGGCGATGACCGTCAGCCCGGGCACCTGGCAGTCCTGGGACGCGTCGATCGCCGTCGTCCCCTTGGTCAAGTACTCGCTCAACCCGGGGGCGAGCGGCACGGCCAGGACGACGTGCGCGGCCGGGCGGCGCATGTCCGCGTCGATGAGCAGGACCTTGCGGCCGGCGTTCGCCAGGCTGACGGCCAGGTGGGTCGTCAGGGAGGTCTTGCCCTCGCCGCTCGACGCGCTCGTGACGAGGATCGTCCGGGCGACCGGCGGGGTCGCTTCGCCCGGCGCGGCGCGGGGGGACATGATCATCGTCCGCGTCGTGTTGATCGACTCGGCGAGCAGGTGGTTCCAGGTCGCGGATTCTTCGCCCCGGGTCCCCCGGGGGTACCGGGGCATCGACCCGAGGACCGTCAGCCCGGTCCCGGCCGCCACCTCGTCGAGGGTGTGAACGCGGCGGTTGCGGATGTCCAGCCACTGGACCAGAATCAGGCCGAGGAGCAGAATCCCGCCCGCCGTCATGCCGGTGTACTTGGTGCGGCGGCTGCCCTCGACCCCGACCATGGCGACCGGCTCTTCCCAGAGGGTGACCCGCGTCGGGGCGTCGAGTTCGGGCTTCAACTCCTCGATTTCGGTGGTGATCTTGTTCGCCATCTTCTCGGTGAACATCACTTCGTCCCGGAGGGATTCGAGTTCGAAGGCGTTCGTGCCCAGGTCCTTGCGCTTGGCGAGGATTTCGTCCACGTCGCGGATCAGGGCCTTCTGCATGTTGCTCAGGAGCGCCATCTTGTCGCGGTTGGTTTCGAGTTTTTGCCGCTCGCCCCGGGTGGCGACGTCCTTGTACTTGTCGAGGATTTGCGGCTTGAGCTTGGCCGGCAGGAGCTTCAACTCGCGGTCCACCCGGTCGCGGTCGCGCTCCAACTGCTCCACGCGGGGGCTTTTGACGCCCGGCTGGAGGGAGACCACGATGGCGTCCATCTCGGCGGCGACCGCGGCCTGCTGCTTCTGCAATTGCAGGTACTGCGGGTCCCCCTTGACGAGGTCTTGGACGATCACGTCCGGCAGGTCGGCGACCGGCTCCTTGAGCAGGTTTTCGGCCAACCCCGACTCGACGGTCTTCTCGCGCATCCCGGCGATGACCGCGGCGAGTTGGGCCTGGGCGGCCCCGAGTTGGGACTCCATGAACCGCTCGCGGACCTGGAGCGTGTACGGGTCGCCGCTGCCGACGGTTTCCATGACCTTGCGGATGCGCGACCGGTTCGACCGCAACTGGTCCGTGTACGCGTCCTGGAGTTTCTTCAGCTGGTCGAGCTTGGCGAGGCGGCGGTTCTTATCCTTGTCCACCGCCTGGCGCATGTACGACGCGTTGAGGGCCTTCAGAATGGCGACGAGTTGGTCGCCCTCGTTGCCCTCCATCGAAACGCGCATGTACTCGGGCCCGGCCGAGAAGTCGGTCCGCACGTTGTTCATCAGGTAGACGGTCGGGTCCACGCCGATCGCCTCGCGGTCGAGCATCGGCAGGTCGGCGACGGCCGGGGTCGCCAGGGTCACGTTGATGACCTGGCGGCTCTTCAGAATCGCCATCTGCTGCTGCTTGTACACGTTAAAATCGACGTGCGCGTCGGACGGCGTGTTCAGCACCGACGGGGGCGTGGCCGAGATGTGGTAGATCGTCGAGGCGGTCATCTTGGGCAACGGCAGGAACCAGTACACCAGCGCGCCGGCCCCGGCCGCGAGCAGCGCGAAGGCGACCACGACGAGCGAATACCTGCGGACGGCGCGCCACAGTGTGCCCGGGCTGATCGGGGGCATTCCGCCGGCCCGGGGGGCGGCCGAAGGGGGATGGAATCGGGCGTCGCCGGTGGGTGTGGCCATGAGAATGCGTCGCCTCCAGGTGATAAACCGTCAACCCGTGTGCTTCGGCCGGCCGCGTCGTTACGCCGGCCGGGGCATCGCGGGGGGGATAATAGTCGGCCGCGGAATGCGCGGGCGGGTCAGGGCGGGGTCGTCGCGGACGAGCAACCGCTCCAGGAACCAGTTCTCGAACAGGATCATGCCGCAGCCGAGGGGGATCATTAGCCAGCCCGCCAGGTCGTGGAACACCGCGCGGGCGGCGTCGGACTTGTCCCAGTAAAACAGCACGGCTGTGACCGTGATCCGGGCGACGTTCGCCAGGACCGCGATCGGCAGGGCCGACAGCAACAGCGCGATCCGTACGGGCAGTGCGGACTTGGTGACCAGGGCGAACGCCGCCGCCAGCGCCAAAAAGGTCACGCCCATGCCCAGCCCGCTGCACGCCTCGACGACGCCGATGCGCACGTCCTGGACGACGATCACGTTCCCTTCGGTCACGGCCGGCAGGCCGGCGGTCACGAGCAGGTAGGAACTCATTTGCGTCGCCACGGTTTGCAGTTGCCCGGACATCGCCGTCTGGAGGCGGAACGGGAGCGGCACCATGAAGACGAGGAACAACGCGGCCGGCCAGGCCCAACGGAGGGCGGTCTTGCCCCCGGCCGCGAGCGCCGCGCCCAGGGCCGTCGGCACCACCGAGAGTTGGTCGAGGCCGTTGTAGAAGTAGTACGTTTCGAGGAAGCGGAGGCCGACCCCGAAGGCCAGCGGGAAGACGGCGAGCCAACTCGGGGACAAAGTTCCTTGAGAGAGCATCGCCCGCCGGCGGTAGAGCAAATAGAGGGCGAAGACCGGCACCAAGTAGCCGTGACTGTACTGGGGGTCGTCCGACCACCGCTCGGCCGCCCGCGCGAGCGTCGAGCCGTAACCCCAAACGGTGGCGACGAGAAGCGCGGCGAAGACGGTCAGGAACGCCTTAATCGACATCGGACGAAGCCCTATGCGGTACGAATACGGTCGTCACGGCGAATCAGTCCCGAAGACGCGGTGATTGTCGTCCGCTCATCCTATGCCGCGCCGCCAGATTTGCCAGCAGGAATTTTGCGACTTTCGCTCAACTTTTACGATTGGTTCAAGTCCCCGGGCCGGGTGCCCGGCCCGGGGATTCGAGCGAGTCCGGGCGGGGGTTAACCCACGAAGATTCCGCCGCGGAAGTCGGTGGGGATAATGAACTGGTTCGTGCGGAGGTCGGCCCCATTCGCGCCGAAGTCTTGCACCCGCGGTCCGCCCCCGAGGCCCGCCCCGGTGAGGATGCGGGTTTGCGGGGCCGTGCCGGTGGTGTCCACGTAGGTCGCCACGCGGACGCCGCCGGTGAAACTCGTCTCGTACGGCTGGAACTGGCCGATCGCCTGGCCGGTCTGGAGGTTGTACGTCATGACCACCGGCGGGCCGCCGGGGCCGGTGCCCGCGACCAGCCGGGTGGTGCCGCTGGTGTCCAGGTCGCCGAGGGCGATGAAGATGCCCTGCCGCGAGGCGGGGTTGCCGGCGAAGAACTCGGCCACCGGTGCGGCCCCCTGGCCCCACACGCGGACGTCCGGGCCGCCCCCGTCGCCGGGGGCCGTGACGAACCGGTTCGTGCCCGAGTCCACGGCCACGCGGACGCCGCCGCGGAAGCTCGGGGTGTAGGCGAAGAAGTCCCGCAGGACGGTCTGGGACGGGATGTCGAAGACGCGGACCCGCGGCCCGCCGCCTTCGCCCGGCCCGGTGACGATCTGGTTGCGGCCGCTGCCGTTCGTGTCGCCCAGGGCGACGTACACGCCGTTGCGCATTTCCGGCTCGTACACGAAGGCGTTGAACAGCGCCTTGCCGGTGAACCCGTCCACGACGACGAGGCGCGGCCCGCCGCCCTCGGCCGGGGCGACGACCACGTCCGGGAAGCCGTCGTTGTTCGCGTCCCCGACCGCGACGTGGACGCCGCCGGTGAACGAGTTCTCGTACGGCCGGAAGCGGAACCGCTCGGTCCCGTCCGCGTTGTACACGAACACGTCCCCGGGGACGCCGACGCCCGTGCCGACCGCGTAGATCACCTTCGGGGCGGCCCCGATGACGAGCGGGGACGACACGGACAGGCTGGACGAACTACTGATCGGCGTGCCGTTCGGGGCGGTCAGGTCGAACTTGACCGCGGCCGTGCCGACGGTGCCGGGCGTCGGCGTCCCGGTCACGGTGTACACCACGCGGCTGCCGGCGGGCAGGTTGAGCGTGTCGGTCGGGGTGCCGGTGCCGGCCGGCAAGTTGCCCGAGGCCCCGCCGCCGCGCGTGCTCGTGAACGACACGTTCGACAGGCCGCTCGGCAGGACGCCGGCGATCGACACGCCGTCCGCGCCCGACGGGCCGGAGTTGGTCACGATCACGGTGAACGTCGTCGGCTGGCCGATGACGCCGACGATCGTGCTCGGCGAAACCTCGATGGAGATGTTCGCCTGCGGGGTGACGGTCACGTTCGCCGTGGCCAGGTCGTTCGCCGGGTTACTGTCGGTGACGCCGGCCGGGGCGGTGACGGTGGCCGAGTTGGTCACCGGGCCGGTGACGAGCGGGCTGAGGTTGGCCGTGACGGTGTACACGACGGACGCGCCGGACGGCAGGGTGAGCGTCTGGGCGAGGTCGCCGGTTCCGGCGGCCGTGTTCCCGGTCGCCCCGCCGCTCGCCTTGCTCGTGTAGCTGACCGAGGCGAAGGCGGACGAGAAGGTGTCTTCGAGGGCCGCGCCGGTCACCAGGGACGGGCCGGCGTTCGTGACCGTCAGGGTGTACGTCACCGTGCTGCCGACAATGGCCGACGCGGGCATGCCGACGATGGTGACGCCGAGGTCGGCCGACCGGACGATCGTGCCGGTCGTGGACGCGCTGCTCTTGCTGGGGTCGGTGTTGACCTGCGAGGCGGGGACGCTGGCCGCGACTTTCGCCGTGACCGCGCCCGAGGCCGCGGGGTCGAGCGTGCCGGTGACGGTGTACGTCACGAGGCCGCCCGGCGGGAGGGTCAAGGTGTTGGCGACCGGGCCGCTGCCGCCGGCGTTGCCGGTGGCCCCGCCCGACGCCGTGCTCGTGAAGGTGACGCCGTTCAAAGTGGCCGGGAGCGTGTTACTCACGCCGACGCCGGTCAGCGTCGAGGGGCCGGGGTTGGCCACGGTGATCGTGTAGCTCGCCTTCGACCCGGCGGTCAGGGCGGACGACGAGATCGTCACGACGGCGTTGCCGACGGTTTGCACGGCGTAGTTCGCCGCCGAGGTGTTGTCGGCCGGGTTGATGTCGGTGACCGGCCCGGTCGGCAGGCCGGCCGTGAAGGTCGTGGCGAGCATCGAGGTCGCCGCCGGGGCGATCGTGCCGGTGATCGTGTACACGGCCGTGCCCATCGCCGGCAGCGTCAGCACGTCGTTCGGCGTGCCGCTGCCCGCGGCGGTCGCGCCGGTCGCCCCGCCGCTCAGGGCGCTGGTGAACGTCAGGCCGGTGAGTTCGGCGGGCAGGGTGCCGGTGAAGGTCACGCCCGCGGCCGTCGAGGAGCCGGCGTTCGTGACGGTGACGGTGACGGTCGCCTTCGTGCCGGCGGTCAGCGGGACGGCCGGGGCGACCGACTGGGAGACGACGACGTTCGCCGTCTGGACGGTCGAAACCGGCGTCGAGAGCGAGGCGACGAACAGCGGGTCGGGGTCGTAGCTCGTGCCGTCGTACTTGGCCTGCGTCGAGAGCGCGCCGGGGGTCGGCAGGAACAGGGACGTGGCGCTCGCGTCGCCGGGAAGGACGAAGCCGATGCCGGTCGCCGAGTCCATGCGGTCCTGGGCGGTCATGTTGACCAGGCGGACCTGACTGACGAGTGCCCCGGCGGGCACGCCGAGGTCGGTGAGGTCGTACTCGGTGGCGAACGCGCCGGTGGTCGGTGCCCCGCTGTAGAAGCCGAACTTGTTGGCCGGGGTGTAGTACCAGCGGGTCCAGGTGCCGGAGTCCACGACGAACGCCTGGACCATGTACGCTTCGGGCACCGAAGAGCCGGCGGTCTTACTGCCCGACTCGAACGAGAGCAGGTCGGCCCCCGCGTTGTTCTGGATCGCCCGCTGGCCGGTGTACTCCAACAGGACGCCGCTCCGCTTGGTCGTGCCGTCGTCGCCGGACGGCAGGTTGAGGGCGCGCGGCCCGGACCCGCCGAAGAACACCGTGCCGAGGGCGAGATTCGAGTTGAACCCCGGGGCCGGGGCGTCCGGGAAGCTCACCGCCGCGAACGTCGCGCTCGTCGGCACGTCCGACACCAGCGCGCCGTCGAAAGTCGCGTTGGCGGCCAGGAACGACGCCTTGTCCGGGGCCGCCGAGTCGTCGAACGAGTACCCGGCGAACGTGAACACCGCCGGGGTGTCCCGGGCCTCCAGGGCTTCCAGCGTAAACTTGGCCGGTCGAGAAGTGGTCCGGGGGTGGGGGAAACGCATGATCATTCGCCGCCAATTCGTGGGGGTGGGGGTGGGTGGGAAAATCGTCTGGTCCGCCAACGAGTCCGGTCGGACCGATCCGAGTGGTCAACTCGATCGTTCTGGTCCCGGCAGATATCCCAACCTGCCATTCCGACGCTCGCCGGGCAGATTAGTTTCCGCTCAAGGCAATTTCATAGCACAGTCGGAACGGTCGATGTCCGAGGAACCGTCGGCGTAGACGCAAACCATCGCCAAAATCAACTTACTGCACCAGTTCTTACGCGAAAATGGTAAATTGGGTACTTTCGGGCAATAAACTTTGACACAACCGTCGCCACCGGCCTCCCGACATTCCCGACATCCGCGCCACCCCCGGGAGTCCGCACGCTCGCCGGCGGGGCGCGCCGGGCGTATGCTCTTGCGCAGCCCCTTTCCCCGCGGAGTCTGCGCCATGCGACGATTGTTTTCCCTCCTGGCGGTCCTGGCGGCCCCCCTGTTCGGGACGGCCGCCGGTTCCGGCACCGGGCCGGCGTTTGAAGAAACTCCGTTCGGCAAACTGCCCGACGGGACGGCCGTCACGCGGTACACGCTCGTCAACAAGAACGGCGTTCGGGTGTCAATTCTGAGCTACGGCGGGATCGTGGCGAGCTTCGAGGCCCCCGACCGCGCCGGCAAGTTCGCCGACATCGTGCTCGGCTTCGACGACTTGAAGGGCTACCTCGACGGCAGCCCGTACTTCGGCTGCATCACCGGCCGCGGGGCCAACCGCATCGCCGCCGGCAAGTTCTCGCTCGCCGGCAAGGAGTACACCGTCACCGGGGCCAACCCGCACGCCCTGCACGGCGGCACCAAGGGATTCGACAAGCGGCTTTGGAAGGCCGAGCCGGCGATGACCGCCAACGGCCCGAGCGTGAAGTTGACCTACACGAGCAAGGACGGCGAAGAGGGCTTCCCCGGCAACCTCGCCACGACCGTGACGTACACCCTGCAGAGCGACAACGGCCTGCGCATCGACTACCTGGCCACGACCGACAAGCCGACCGTCGTCAACCTCACGAACCACAGCTACTTCAACCTCGCCGGGCACAACGCGGGCGAGATCCTCGGGCACACGCTCCAACTCGTCGCCGACAAGTACACCCCCGGCGACGCGGCCATGATCCCCACCGGCAAGATCGCCCCGGTCGCCGGGACGCCGTTCGACTTCACCACGCCGACCGTCATCGGCACGCGCTTGAAGGAAACCGGCGGCGACCCCGTCGGCTACGACTTGAACTTCGTCCACGGGATGAAGCGGGAGGAGAACGCGAAGCTCGTGGCCACGGTCACCGAGCCGAAGAGCGGGCGGATTCTCGAAGTGCTGACGACCGAGCCGGGGGTGCAGCTCTACACGGGCAACTTCCTGGGCAAGGAGGTCGGCAAAGGGGGCGCGGCGTACAAGCAGTACCACGCCTTCTGCCTCGAAGCCCAGCACTTCCCCGACTCGCCGAACCAGCCCGACTTCCCGAGCGTCACGCTGAAGCCGGGCGAGGAGTACCGCCAGACGACGGTCTACCGCGTCAGCGCGAAGTGACCGCCCGGCGGCGGAAGCGGCGCGGCGGGTAGAGCAGGAACGCCTGGACCACGATCAAGAACACCGCGATGTACGCCGTCGTGAAGAAGCCTTCCGGCGGCGTACCGTTGGTAAAGTACTGATCGACGAAGAGCAGGTTGTGCAGCACGCGGCCCATGAACGTCTCGCCGTCCAGGGCCGCCGCCTGCCCGCCGAGGGCGCGGAGTTGTTCTTCCCACTCGCTCAGCGGGCAGCGGATGCCCATGACCGCTTCGTAAGCGACGATGGCGATGGCGGTGATGTGCGTCCAGCGGAACCACGGGTTGCGGCCGCACGACCACTTCAATGCCCCGGCCAGGACGATGAAGACTTGGCCGAGCAGAACGTAGGCGACGTAAGCCAGGTGCAACCCGACGACCACGTCGGCGAGAATGCCGTACATGCCACGACTCCAAAAGTGCTGGGGCGACAGCATTTCGAGCCGCAGGGCAAGGGATTTATTCCCGAATTCCCGCGAGTCGGAAGCCGGCTACGCGATCTTTTGCGCCGCCCCGGTGCCGGCGGTGGGCGGCGGCAACGGCTGGCCGTCCTGGCGGGCGACATCGACCCATTCCTCGACGATCAGGCACAACTCCCGGTAGACCTCGATCTCGTCGGACCCGTGGCAACACGGCCCGATCATGCCCGGGCACTGGCCGACGAACGCGCCGTCCGCTTCCGACCACTCGACAATATTGACGTACCGCCCGGCGTCGCTCACTGGTCGTCCTCCTCGTCATCATCGGGCATTTTACAAACTATTCCCGGCGAGCGGCAGTGCGTCAGCCCGCCGGTCCGACCTGGAATGGGAAGTTTCCACGTGCGGGGAGTTTCCGGATGCTCGCCCGGGGAAACTCGACGCATTCCAGGTCGGACCGGCGGGCTGACGCACCGCCGCTCGCCGGGAATGCCAACGGGCCGCGGACTTTCGCCCGCGGCCCGTTGCGTTTCGTCGTCGCGTCGCCTTACGGCATCTCGACGTTTTCTTCGGCCGCCTTCTCGCGGAGTTGTTTCATGCCGCGGACGTTGATCTGCCGGACGCGCTCCTTCGTGATGCCGAAGTGCCGGCCGATCTGCTCCAGCGTCATCTCCTCGTTGCCGTCGATGCCGGTCCGCATCTTGATCACTTCGCGGGTCCGCGGGTCGAGGTAATTAAGCAGGCGGTTGACCTTATCCCGGGCCTGGCCGGCGGCGGCGAGGACTTCCTGCTCGTCGGTGCGGACGTCGGCCTTGCCGTCGAAGAGTTCGTCGGTGCCGGTCATGTACCGCTGCTTGCGGGTGTTCTCGTCCGGGATCGACCGGGCGAAGTTCTTCATCACCGCCCAGGTGGCGTAGGTGCTGAACTTGTTGCCCCGGCTGTAGTCGAACTTCTCGACCGCCCGCATGATGCTGACGTTCGCGTCCGACTTCAACTCGTCCAAGTTCTGGCCCGGTTGCAGGTGCTTGGTCGCCAGGTTGTGGACGAGCCGCTGGTTGCACTCGATGAGCAGGTCTCGCACGCCCTTCACGGCCGTGTGGTACTCCTCGACCTTTTGCAAGTCTTGGGCGCGGGCGCGGGCCGGGTCGATGGCGTCCCGCACCTGGTTCAGCCGGTGCTTGAGGTAATTCATCTTGCGGAACAGGTGGGCCTCCTGCTCGCGGCTCAGCAGCGGCCGCTCGTACAGGTAGGCCATCTGGGCGTCCACGTCCTTGGGGGCACGCATGGTGTGCACCTTGCCGAAGAAGTCTTCCTCGTTGGGCATCGGCCCGAGGATGACGTCCGTCAGCGCGGGGTCGCTGAACTCGGGGCTGTCCATGTAATCGGCCGGGGCGGCGAGCAGGCGCTCGGCGCGGACCTCGTTGATGACGGTATAAATACTTGAGGCGGTGCGCCCGTAGTTCTTGGCGATCAGTTTCATCGACGTGCCCTCCTGGAAGGCCTGATAAATCTGGTGTTTGGAAGCCGCGTCCAGCGGCCCGTTGCGACCGGGGAACACCGCGCTGTCGGGGTGCACCCGGTCGAAGTTTTTAATCGTGTACCGGACCGCTTCCGTACTCCGGCCGAGGCGGTCGGCGATGCTCTTGCTCACTTCCGTCAAGTTGCGGCCGCCCGAGGCCAGCCGCCGCGCGCTCAGCACGATGTCGTCCTTCTCGGAGTCCGACAGGTGGCTGAACCGCGCCCCGCGGGCCACTTGGTCCCGGTGCCCCGCGGCGAACGATTCGACCGCGGCCACGGGGAAGGCCAGCGTCTTCCGGCCGTCCCGCAGGACGTGCCGGGCGAGCAGCCCTTGCATCCGCCAGCGGCTCACCGTCTTCGTCGAAACGTGGAACTTCTTGCTCACTTCGTCGAGCGTGAACAGCGGTTCGGCGATCAACTCGATCGGCACCGGCGGGAGCGACTGCTCGACCTTGTGGACGAACAGCCCGAGGTCGTGCTTGAGGTCGGCCCCGGGGATCAAAAGCTCGGTCGCGTCGTCCGGCCGGTAGTCGGTCAGCTTGAAGACGACGTAGCTGTACGGGTAGACTCGTTTGGTCTCGACTTCGGCTAGGAGTTGTTGGGCCTTGGCCACTTGCTCCAGCCGGCGGGCCGGCGGGGCGAAGCGGACTTGCTGGTCCGTTAATTCGCGCAGGGATCGTTGTTTAAAGTTTGTCATGGTGCCCCTCCGTATCGCAGGTGACCTAAAGGTCCGCCGGCTCTTCGCCGGCTATTCGTCAAAGACTGCGGCCGATTTGACGGGCCGCAAAACTGTCAGGATTTCTTCATGGGCCGTTCGGCCGGCGGGTTCAACTGGTACTGAGACATACACCCCGCCCGCCCAGTTCCTTACCCCGTCGCCCCATTCACCGGTCACTCATTGCTAGTCGGCGGGTTGAGCTTGCGGCCACGGGTGCCATCGAGTACACCTTGCCTCACCGACCAACTCGGTGCAAACCGCGTGGCCGGTTGTCGTGAGTCGAAGCAAGCACTGTGCCAAAGTGTCCTTCGCCCCGCCGGCTTGCCGCGTTTGCGGCTTAAACTCCTTGAAATCCAGGGTTTCCGTCGGTCGAGATTCTCGCCGCACTTGGCAAGTCCGGTGGCCGTGTGTAGTGCAGTCGGTAAGTCTGACTGCCGGGTCTGGCGGCGTCGCCCAGTTTTACCCGGCCACCGAGCGAACTTGCAATCCGCGTAGCAACTCTGCCCCAACGACGTTGCAATCCCACCTCTCGTTTGCGCTCGCCCAAACCCGCCCGTCGCACCGGCTTACCACCGGAACCGTTCATTTCCTCAAGTTTGCGCCCAATCCGGTCGGGAGGTCGGATAAAATCGCCACGACTCGCCTCCCCACGCGGCCCCACCCGGAAACCTTGGCACCGATGAAACATCCCTTCGTTTCAGTCGCCGTCCTGCCAGTATTTTGGGCGTGTGCCATCTCGGCAGGGTCGATTTTCGCGCAGGCCAAGCCGGTCGAAAAGCACTCGCTCTACGAAGACTTCAAATCCCAGTCGCCAGTCCGCGTCGAGATTCAGACGACGCTCGGCGGCCGGCTTGCCATCCCGGACCGGGGGAACGAGCGCGGCGGCAAGCCGCAACTCGTGACAGTTACGGGGACTGCGAAGCTCGTCTACGAGGAAGTTTTGTTGCCCCGGGACGCCGAGGGCAACCTGGTGGCGGTGCGGCAGTACCGCGAGGTCGATTTCCGCCGCCGCCTGGGGGACATCGATCAGAAGGCCGAGGTTCGCGCCGCCGTGCGCCGGATGGTCGTCGTGCGGAGTGACGCGGGCAAAAAGGTCCCCTTCTCGCCCGACGGCCCGCTGACCCTCGCCGAGATCGACGTCGTCCGCAACGATCTGTTTTCGCCGGCGCTCGTCACCGGACTGTTGCCGAAGCAACCGGCCGGGGTCGGCAACCGCTGGCCCGCCTCGACCCAGGCCGTCACCGAACTGACGGACTACGCGGCGGTGGAAAAGAACGAACTCGTCGTCGAACTCGTCGCCTTCGTGACGCTGGACAATCGCCGGCACGCCAAGTTGGCGATCGACGGCGAAGTCCGCGGTCAAGGGGAGGACGGCTTCGGGATCCAAACCTTTGCCGGCACCGCCTACTTCGACACCGACCGCAAGATGTTGGTCGCTCTCAACCTGTCGGCGAAAAATCAGCTCCTCGGCCCTGACGGCAAGACGGTCAACGGCGAGGTCGCCGGCACCTTCGTCGTCAAGCGGTCCCCGGCCGCGGCCGACGAGTTGACCGGCGACAAGCTCAAGGCGGTCGAGACGAAGCCGACCGACGCCACGACCCGGTTGCTGTTCGACGACGCGGCCTTCGGGCTGACCTTCACCTACCCGCGGCGGTGGCGGCTCGGCACCGTCGGCGAGCACCGGCTGACCGTCAACGAGGCGGCGGGCGCGGCCGGCATCCAGGTCACCCGCGTCGGCCCGACGGACACGACGATCGCCAAGCAGTTCGACGAGGCCAAGGCGTTCGTCGCCCGGCAGAAGTGGACGCTCACCAGTGCGCCCGAGCCGAAGGCGGGGGACGACCGGTTCACGCTCGAAGTCGCGTCCGATACCGGCGACAAGTTGCGGCTCGACTACCGCCTCGTGGCGTCGGCCGACGGCGTCGCCGTGTTGAGTGCCCGCGTGGCGGTCGAGAAGCAGGCCGAGTTGCTGCCGCAGGTCGAGTCGATCTTCGCCAGCGTGAAAGTGTTGAAGTAGCCTACCTCCGGTGCGTTCCGTCAGGACAGTTCGAGTATGGCGGCACGGGTTCCGGGTTCGGCGTGGCTCGTGGTCGCCGCCGGGGTGACGGTCAACTTGTGCCTCGGCGTGCTGTACGCCTGGAGCGTCTGGAAGGCGACCCTCGTCGCCACGGCCGACCACCCCGCCGGCACGCCGATGTCCGGCTTGAACGCCGGGTGGACGTACCTGTCCCAGGGCGAGGCGACCTGGGCGTATGCCGTGTGCGGGTTCACCTTCGCGCTGACGATGATCCCCGGCGGCCGCCTCCAGGACCGGTACGGGCCACGCGCCGGGGCGGCGGTCGCCGCGGTCGCGCTGGCGCTCGGCTGCCTGGTCGCCGGGTTCGCGCAGAGCTTCGCCGGCCTGGTCGTCGGCTTCGGCCTGTTGGGCGGCGTCGGCATGGGCTTCGGGTACGCCGCAGCGACCCCGGCGGCGGTCAAGTGGTTCGGCCGCGAACGCCGCGGGCTGATCGTCGGCCTGGTCGTCGCCGGGTACGGGGCCGCCGCGGTCTACATCGCCCCGCTGGCCAGCACGCTCATCGCCGGGTACGGCCTGACGGTCAGCTTCGTCGCCCTGGGCGTCGCCTTCGGCGTCGTCATCCTGACGGCAAGTCTGTTCCTCAAAACCCCGCCGCCGGGGTACGCCGCGCCGAGTGTCACCCCACTGACACCGACGACCGCCGGCCGGGACTTCACGACCCGGGAGATGCTCGGGACGTGGCAGTATTACGCGCTGGTGCTGCTGTTCATCGGGTCGGCGCAGTCGGGCCTGTTGGTCATCGCCGACGCCACGCCGATCTTGAAGAGCGCGGCGAAGGACGTGCCGTTCCTGGTCGAGAACGCCTGGCTGCTGGCCTGCTTCGGCGGGTTCGTCAACGCCTCCGGCCGGGTCGGCACCGGGGGTTACTCCGACCGCCTCGGCCGCGTCAACGCCTACACGGTCAACGGCCTGCTCGCCGTCGTCTGCCTGCTCGCCACCCCGGCGGTGATCGAGGCCCGGAACGTGCCGCTCCTGTTCCTCGTCGTCGGCGTGGCCTTCTGGCAGTACGGCGGCGGGCTGTCGCTGTTGCCGGCGCTGACGGCCGACTTCTTCGGGGCGAAGAACCTGGGCACGAACTACGGGTTCGTCTTCCTCGGCTGGGGCCTCGCCTTCTTCGGCCCGCAACTGGCGGCGGAACTGCGGACCGTCACCGGCCGCGCCGACCTGCCCTTCTACCTGAGCGCCGCCGTCCTGGCCGCCGCCGTCACCGTCAGCCGGTTCGTCCGCCGCCCGCCGACCCGTTGAGTGCGCCCGGCGGCTTGAGCGGACTTCAAGTTTGAGAAGCGGGTTCCCCCCGTGCCGCCGCGACAGGTCGCCCGCGTGACTCCCGCGCGCCTCGGCGAACACCCAATTCGCCGCCAGGCCCACGGATGCCTCCGCCGCAGGCGACTCTTGTTAGCCCCTCGCTCGCGCGTCGGGCTAACAAAAGTCGCCTGCGGCGGGGCCGAAAACCTTGGCGAAACCGGTGGTACTCGAACTCTGCTCCAGGCGGTCAATCGCTGCCGCGGGTCTCGCCGCCGGCGGGGGTCACGGCGGACGACGATGGGGTCGATCGCTCCGCGTGGGACTTGCCGTTGACCCTGACTTCTCGCCGGGGTATTCGCGCGGCGTTCGCACTGGTTCGTGGGGGATTTGGCGTGACACGGTTGCTTGCGATGCTCGTGCTCGGGTCGGCTACGCTCTCGGGCGGGTGCGCCTCGACCTGGGACGCGGTGTCCAGCCGGCGCTTCCGCGAGAAGCCGTTCGGCACCATGTTCAAGAAGGACGAAGACGCCCTCACGACCCTGCGCGGCGCGGGGCCGGAGATGGGCGACGAGCGGGCGCGGGCCTTCCAGCGGCTCAAAGAACCGGCCAAGACCGGGCTCGGCGACGCGGCCCAGGACGAGGCCCTGCAACTCCTCTCGGACGCCGCCACCAAGGACTCCAGCGCCTTCGTCCGGGTGTGCGCCATCGACGCCCTCGGCCGCTTCCAGGACCCGCGGGCGGCGGAGGTTCTGGGCAACGCCTACCGGTACGCTGCGGGCAAGCCGATCCCGACCACGGCCGCGGCCGGCGGGGTCGTCCCGGCGTCGGCCGAGGCGAAACCGCTCGACCTGGCGGCCCTGTACGGGGCCAAGGGGTTCGCCCCGGACCAGGTGGCCAACATCCGCTGCCGGGCGATCGAGGGCCTGGCGGCGACGAACAAACCCGAGGCCGTCGTCTTCCTGGCCCGCGTGGCCGAGGGCAAGGAGTTCGGCGTGAACGAGGACCCGGCCGGCCGCGACTACGCCCGGCAACGCGCCGTGGACGGCCTGGGCAAGATTCGCACCAAGGAGGCGGTCGTCGCGCTGAACAAGGTGCTCGCGGCCGAGAGCGGCCGGGACGTGGCCCTGGCGAGTCTCGCGCACCAGGGCTTGAAGGGGCTGACCGGCAAGACCGCGCCGGCCCGGCCGGAGGAGTGGGACGCCATCGTCCAGGCCGGCGTCGAAGTCGTCCCGGCCCCGAGCGCCGTCCAGCGGGCGATTGCCGAAGTCATCGACTGATCGTTCCGAACGGCGTAGTGTAGCGGGGCGTCGCGGCCGTCGCCGCGGGCAGTCGCCCCTTTTCAGCGTGTGGTCCCCGGCATGATTTACGGCAAGCCCTACACCTACTTCCTCAACCGCGAGGGCGGCACCAAGGGCCTCCTCTTCGGCTGCCTGATCCTGCTCCTGCCGGTCGTCGGGCCGATGGTCTTCATGGGCTACCAGGCCGAGGTGACCGAAGACCTCGAGCGCGACCCGGACATTTTGGACCACGACCCGTTCGACCTGAAGCACTTCTCCCGCTACCTGACCCGCGGCGTCTGGCCGTTCCTGATGAGCCTGATCGTCCAGGCGATCATGATGATCTTCATGGCCGTGGCGATCGCCGCGGCGGTCGGAGTCGGCTACGCGGCGCAGAATTTCCTCGTCGGGTACGCCTCGTTCTACCTGTTCCTCATCCCGGTGACGTTCATTGCCACCCTGTTCTCGCTGCCGCTGATGCTGCACGTCCAACTGGCCGGCAAATTGCGCGTCGGCGCGGCGTTCGCCTTCTCGTCGCGCTTCCTGGGCAAGCTCTGGGGCCAGTGTCTCGTCACGCTCTTCGTCCACATGCTCATCAGCTCGCTGATCGGGATGGCGGGTTACGCCATGTGCTGCGTCGGCATCATCCCGGCGCTCGTCATCATCAGCATGGCCCAGGACCACCTGTCGGTCCAACTCTACCGCATCTACCTGGCCGAGGGCGGCGACCCGGTCGGCAGCGCCGCCGAGATCGCCGAGTACGACGACGACGACCACTAACCGGCGACGCCTACTTCAACTCCTTGACGCGGACGTTGCGGTCGCGGACGAACTGCGCAGGAACAGCCCACTGTTCGGCCCGAAGTCGCCGGACCGCTTCTCGGTGATGATGATGCCGCCGTTCCCGGGCACGTCCAGCGACTTCCCGCCGAAGATTTTGACGAGTTGGTTCAAAACTCGGGATCAGTTTGAAGTGTGGGGTCAGGCGAAGAAGTTGATGTTTTGGGATCAACGTCACACCTACCCGCCGGGGGTCTTGTGCGACTGCACGTACGAGGCAATCAAGGAGATCACTAACGTCAAGGTTTATGAAATGCGTCTCGACGGTACGATCGGCGGCCAGTGTAATATTCGAGTCGTGTTCTTGGAACCTCCGCAGGACTGGGTCCCCCTCACACGGTTTCGAAGCGCGCTGAGAAACGTCTGGCTGCTAGAAATTATACCCAAGCGGCGCGACAATTGGACGACGAACGATTTGAACCGCTTCCGCGGCACGTCACTGATCGTCCAGCAAAAGCTTCACGAATAGTCGGGTAAGAAATACTAGAAACCCAGGGGGGCGGTGATGAAGACATCGATTGTTAACAATGGACAGCACGCACAAAGCCAACGCCGTCACGCATTGGAGATCGCGGCCCCCATTGTCCTTGCAATGAAAGGGTGCAGCCCCGAGTTGCGTGACGCGGCCTACGAACTTTTCAAAGATCTGCAAAGTGGTGAACTGGATGAATACGAGTTGGAGGCTACCAAGGCTCTGATCGCAGACATCCTTGATCCCGACGGGGATGACAGTGAACTCTACGGCCTGGATTCGGAGGAGGTCGAGAGGCTCGAAGCCTTGACCGACCCGGATGCCGCGACCATTACGGCCGAGATGGACCGCGAGGAGGCGACCTTCGCCGAGCGCTTGCAAGCTTTGCTGACGGCGAAAAACATGACGCAGGCGGACCTCGCGGCCAAGGTCGGCGTCGGCCAGCCGGCGATTTCGATGATGCTGAACCGCGTCTGCCGGCCGCAACGCAAAACAGTCGAGAAAATCGCCACCGCTCTCGGCGTCACGCCCGAAGAGTTGTGGCCGACGCCTTGACTCCTTACGCCACGAACTCGACGGCCGTCGGGGTCGGGATGATGCCGGCGGCGTGGCCGGCGTCGAGGAGGGCTTTCACCGCCTTCCGGCCGCGGTCGCCGTAGTCCAGCGTCCACTCGTTGACGTACATGCCGACGAACTTGTCCGCCAGCGTCACGTCCATGTCGCGGGCGTACTGCAAGGCGTACTGAAGGGCGTCGGCGCGGTGGTCGAGGGAGTACTGGATGCTCTGCTTGATGAGCTTGCTGACCCGCTGCATCGTCTCGGTGCCGAGGTCCTTGCGGACGACGTTGCCGCCCAACGGCAGCGGCAGGCCGGTGCGGTCTTGCCACCAGACGCCGAGATCGACGACGAGGTGCAGGCCCTGGTTCTGGAAAGTGAGCTGGCCCTCGTGGATGATGAGGCCGGCGTCGAACTTCCCGGACTGCACGGCCGGGATGATCTCGTCGAACGGGATCACGCCGAAGGTCAGCTTGTCGGCCGCGCCCATCGAGGCGTAGAGCAGTTTCAGCGTGAGAAACGCCGTCGTCAGCGTGCCGGGGACGGCGATCTTGATGGCCGGTAGATCGCTGACGTTTAGCGGCGTGCGGGCCACGATCATCGGGCCGTAGTGGTCGCCCATGCTGCACCCGCTCGACAGCAGCGCGTACTTGTCGAGGAGGTAGCTGTACGCGTGGATGCTGACGGCCGAGACTTCCAACTCGCCGTTCATCGCCCGGCGGTTGAGCGTCTCGATGTCCTCCAGTTGGTGGACGAAGCGGAGGTCGCCCGTGTCGAACTTGTCGTTCGCCAGGGCGTGGAACATGAACGCGTCGTCGGGGTCGGGGGAGTGCCCCACGCGGATCGTCTGCATGACTGCTCCAGGTTCCTACTCGGCTAACACGTCGCTCGGCCGGCCGCTCGACACGATGCGGCCGGCGACCATCTTATGGGCGACCGTCGCCTCGCGGGCCAGGTCCATGTCGTGGGTCACGACGACCATCGTCTGGCCCCGCGCCGCCAGGTCGCGGATCACGGCCAGGACTTCGCGGGCCATGACCGGGTCGAGGGCACTCGTCGGTTCGTCGAAGAGGATCGCCCGTGGGCTAACCGCCAGGGTCCGGGCGATGGCAACTCGCTGTTGTTGGCCGCCCGAAAGCTGCGCCGGGGTGTGGTTCGCCTTGTCCGCCAGGCCGACGCGGGCCAGCAACTCGCGGGCGGTCGCCTCGGCCTGGGCCTTCGGCACGCCGAGCGCGTGGACCTGGCCGGCCATGACGTTGCCGAGCGCGGACATGTGCGGGAAGAGGTGGAACTGCTGGAAGACCATGCCGACGGCGCGGCGCAGCCCGAGCAGGGCGGCGGTCGGGTGAGGCTGCCCGCGGGTGCCGTGGAGCGTGTGGCCGAAGGCGGTGACGGTGCCGGCGTCGATGGTTTCGAGGCCGTTGATGCAGCGGAGCAGCGTGCTCTTGCCGCCGCCGGACGGGCCGACGAGGACGGTCACCTCGCCGACGTTGACCGTCAGGCCGACGCCGCGCAGGATGGGCGTCGTGCCGTGGGACTTGACGAGGTCGGTGACGCGGATCACGAGCGGCCTCCCGTCGTGGCGTACCGGCGTTCGAGGAAGCCGGCCAGCAGCGCGAGCGGGTAGCTCATGCACAAGTACAGGCCGGCGGTCAGGAAGACGAGTTCGACGATCAGGTCGCGGTTGAAGTTGTACAGCTCGTTGTACTTCCGCGTCAGCTCCGTGATGAGGATCACGGAGCAGACCGACGTGTCCTTGAAGAGTGCGATGAAGTCGTTGGTCACCGGCGGGATCACCAGGCGCACGGCCTGCGGGACGACGATGCGGCGGATCGCCGTGCCGGGGGACATCCCCAGCGCGAGGGCGGCTTCGAGTTGGCCGCGCGGGACGGCGAGCAGGCCGGCCCGGTAGTTCTCGGCCTCGTAGGCGGAGTAGTTCAGCGCCAGGCCCAGGATGCCGCAGGCGAACGGCGTGAAGTACCCGGCCGCGCCGGGGATCAGCCGCTCGGCGAACACCGGGAGCATGTAGAAGATCGCGTAGAGTTGCAACAACAGCGGCGTCCCGCGGATCACTTCGACGTAAACCCCCAGCGGCACCCGCAACGGCCGCGGGCCGTAGACCCGGCCGACGGCGACGAGCAGGCCCAACGCCATTGCCAGCGGGAACGAGCCGAAGGCCAGCATCAGCGTCACGCCGGCGGCGTCGAACAGTTGCGGCAGCAGTCGCCGCCAGACGTTGCCAGCTTCGGCCGGAGCGGCGAGGTCGGCCGGGGGCCACGGCTGGTCGAGTAGACCGACGAGTTCGTCCTGGTCGGCGTTCCACAGGCCGTACTTGGCGTAGATGCGGCGGAAGGTGCCGTCGCGCAGGCCGGCGGCGATCGCGGCGTCGAGTTGCCGGCCGAGTTCGACATCGGCCCGGCGGAAGTAGATCACGTAGTACCCGGCCTTGACCGGCTCCCCGGCCAGTTTCAGCGTCGGGAACTCCTTCAAGAAGTGCGTCGCGGCCGGGTTGTCCTGGACGGTCGCGGCCAGGCGCTTGTCGGCGACGAGTTGGACGACGTTGGCCACGTCCTCGTTGGTCTGCACCTTCGCGCCGGGGTGGTGCCGCACCAGGTAATCGTTCGCCACGGTGCCGCCCAGGACGCCGACGCGCTGGCCGTCGAGGTCGGCCCAGTCGCGGATGACGGTCTGGTCCGTGCGGACTATCAGCGCGACGCGGTAGGCGTAGTACGCCCGGCTGACGCCGTACTTCGCGGCCAGGTCGGCGCGGAGTTCGTACCCGTTGAGGATGACATCGACGCCCTTTTCGACGCCGGCCGGCTTGTTCAGTTGCTCGGGCAGCTTCGACCAGTCGCCGGCGACCATGACCGGCGTGCGGCCCAACTTCGCGGCGAGGTACCCGGCCAGTTCGTACTCGAACCCGGTCGGCTTGCCGGCCGCGTCCTGGTAGTTGAACGGCGCGCCGCCGGTCGGGTCGGTGCCCCAGCGGAACGGCGGCAACTCTTGCGCGCGGGCCGGCGGGGCCGTCAACGAAAACAGGACCGCGACGAGTGTCGCGGTCCTGAGCCGAGTCTTCTGGGGGGAAGTCTTCAACTTCGGCTCGGCTCCTGGGTTGCCGCTCGGGGGGAATCCGAGTCGCGTGGCAGTCTACGACGTGCGACGCGGGGCACAAGAGCCGGAGGCGAACTTTAGTTCATCGTCACCGCCGATCGGCACTCGGCCGCGTCGCGGCGGATGTCGTGGGACATCTTGGCGGTCAGCTTCAGGACCATCGCCATGTCGCGGAGCAGGTCGTGCTCGGCGGGGGTCGGCGTGATGCGGGGGGAGCAGGCGACTTGGGCGGTGCGGGCGACGCGGCGGGCTTCGGTGGTCCGGGTCATGGCGGTCATCCTTCGTATCGGGTGGGCGGGGGAAGTTCGGTTTCGATGAATGGTGACTAAGCAGGGCGTGTGCCAAACCCGTCGGACGCCCTGTTCGCAAGCCGTTTCGCCGGTTTCAGCCAGGAAACGGCCCCCGGCGGCGGCCGCAGTCCGGGCGACCGGCGGACTTGAGGGAATCGGTACAATCCGGCGTTGTCATTGTGACAAAACGGGCCGGGCGTCGGCAAAAAATGCCGCGCCCGCTGGGGGTCTTGCGTTGCCCCGTGCGGGCGTGCGTCGGTATAGTGTCCCTTCCCCGCGGAGTCCGCACCCGGCCGCCCTTGCCCCGCCCCCCGACGAGTCCGGCCCATGATCGCCTACCGCGCCGCCCGGAACACCGACCCGCCGGCGCTGGTCCAGTTGTGGAACGACGCGGTCGCCGGCCGCGGGGCGTACCCGTTGCGGACCCCGTTGTCGCTGGAACGGTGGGTCTTCAGCAAGCCGTACTACACCAACGACGACCTCGTCCTCGCCGTCAACGACGAGACGGGCAAGCCGGTCGGGTTCGCCCTGTCGGGGTTCGCGCCGAACGCCGAGTTCACCGGGCTGAACGCGGCGCACGGCGTCGTTTGCCTGGTCGCCGTCCACCCGGAGCACCGCCGCCGGGGCATCGGCCGCGAACTGTTGACGCGGGCGGAGGCCAACCTGCGGGCGCGCGGGGCGACGCGGGTCACGGTCGGGGCGACGTGGCCGAACTCGCCGTACCTGTTCGGCCTGTACGGCGGCAGCAACTCCCCCGGCCTGCTCGCGTCCGACGGCGACTACGCCCCGTTCCTCGCCGCCCTCGGGTACGCCCCGGCCGCGACGACGCTCGTCTTCCAGAAGAAACTCGACTCGCCGCTGACCATCGCCGACGCGCGGTTCGGCATGCTGCGCCGCCGGTACGAGGCGCAGACGCTCAAGGTGTCGAACGTGGCGCACTGGTGGCAGGACTGCCAGTGGGGCGTGCTCGAACCGGTGGAACTGCGGCTGTTCGACAAGCTCACGTCGATGCCGGCGGCCCGCGCCCTGGTGTGGGACCTGGAGGGCTTCGCCTGGCGGTGGAACTGCCCGTCGGCCGGGATCCTCGACGTGCAGGTGCGGTCCGACCTCCGCAAGCTCGGCCTGGGCAAGTTGCTCGTGTCGCACGTGCTGCGGTTCTTGCAGGACCAGTTCTTCGCCGCCGCCGAGTTGCAGGTGAACGCCGCGGACGAGGCGGCCGTCGGCATGTGCCGGAGCATGGGCATGGACGAGATCGACCGCGGCCACGCCTACGAGCGGCCGGAGGAGTCCTCCAGTCGCTGACGCTCTTGGCTCGCCTTGGGAGAACACTCATGACGCTCACTGATGCCCCCGCGACGTTCGGCCACGCCCACGACTTGCCCCCGGTGGACGCGGCCAAACTCCCCCGGCTGATCGAGCGGATGCGGGCCATCGTCGGCCCGGACGGGGTGCTCACGTCCCGCGCCGAACTGGCCGTGTACGAGTGCGACGGGTTTACCGTCGAGAAGAACCCGCCGAACGTCGTCGTCTTCCCCGAGTCCACCGCGCAGGTCGTCGAGATCGTCAAGGCGTGTGCGGCGTTCGACGTGCCGTTCATGGCCCGGGGGGCCGGCACGTCGCTGGCCGGCGGGTGCGTGCCGGTCGGCGGCGGGGTGATGATCGGCACGTCCCGGTTGAAGAAGATTCTCGAAGTCAACGTCCGCGACCGGTACGCCGTGGTCGAGGCCGGCGTGGTCAACGTCTGGCTCACGAACCAGCTCAAGCCGCTCGGCTACCACTACGCGCCGGACCCCAGTTCGCAGGGGGCGTGTACGCTCGGCGGAAACGTGGCCACCAACTCCGGCGGGCCGCACACGCTCAAGTACGGGGTCACCGTCAACCACGTCTTGGGCGTCGAGATGGTCCTGCCGGACGGCCGCGTCGTCGTCACCGGCGGGCCGACCGAGGACGCGCCCGGGTACGACCTGACCGGGGCGATCGTCGGCAGCGAGGGCACCTTCGGCATCGTCACGAAGGTCTGGGTGCGGGTGACGCGCACGCCCGAGGCCCAGCGGACGCTCCTGGCCGTCTTCGACAGCATCGACGACGCGACCGACACGATCTCGGCCATCATCGGCGCGGGCATCGTCCCCGCCGCGCTGGAGTTACTCGACAAGACGATCCTGGGCGCGGTCGAAGCGGCCTTCCACCTCGGCTTCCCGCTCGACGCCGCGGCCGTGCTGATTATGGAAGTCGACGGCCTCGAAGTCGGCCTACAGGACGAGGCCGACCGGATCGAGGCGATCGCGCTGGCGCACCACGCCCGCGAGGTCCGCAAGGCCAACGGCGAGGCCGAGCGGCTGGCGCTGTGGAAGGCCCGCAAGCAGGCGTTCGGGACGATCGGCCGGCTCGGCTTCCCGAGTTATTGCACGCAAGACGGCGTCGTCCCGCGGACCAAGTTGCCGCAGATCCTCCGGCACATCCAGGCGACGGCGACGAAGTACGACCTGCTCATCGCCAACGTCTTCCACGCCGGGGACGGCAACATCCACCCGGTGCTGCTGTTCGACGAGCGCGTCCCCGAGCAGGTGACGCGGGTGCTGGCGGCGAGTGCGGCGATCCTCGACGAGTGCATCGCACTGGGCGGCAGCGTGACCGGCGAGCACGGCATCGGCGTCGAGAAACTCGACTTCATGCCGAAGCTGTTCACCCCCGCCGACCTGGCGTACTTCGTCCGCCTGCGCACGGCCTTCAACCCGACGAACCGGTGCAGCCCGAACAAGATGCTGCCGACCGCCGGCGGGTGCGCCGAGCCGAGTACCGTCATCGCCCAGACGAAGCCCGGCCGCCGCGCTTCGCTTTAATGGGCCAAGGATCGGTTGAACCGACAGAGATTTTCGTTTGACTGACCGGCCCCGGCGCGGTCCAATACGGCCATGCCGCCGCCGCCCAAACTGCTCGACCGCCTGCGCGACGCCTGCCGCGTCCGGCACTACTCGGTCCGCACCGAGGACGCCTACCACGACTGGTGCCGGCGGTTCATCCTGTTCCACGGCAAGCGGCACCCGGTCGAGATGGCGGCGGCCGAGATCAACGCCTTCTTGACGCACCTGGCGGTCGAACGGCAGGTCGGGGCGAGCACTCAAAATCAGGCCTTCTCCGCGATCCTGTTCTTGTACCGCAACGTCCTCGCCGTCGATCCGGGCGTCCTCGTCGGCGCGATCCGGGCGCAACGGCCGAAGCGGCTCCCGGTGGTGCTGACGAAGCCCGAAGTCCGCCTCGTCATCGACCAACTCGAAGGGACGTACCGGCTCGTCGCCCAACTCCTGTACGGTTCCGGCTTGCGGCTGTTGGAGAGCCTGCGGCTGCGGGTCAAGGACCTCGACTTCGACCGCAACGAGGTGACGGTCCGCCAGGGCAAGGGCAACAAGGACCGGGTGACGATACTGCCCGAGTCGTTGAAGCCGGCCCTGGTCGCGCATTTGGAGAAAGTGCGACGATTGCACGAAAAGGATGTTGCACTCGGCTTCGGCAGGGTTTATCTTCCTGATGCCCTGGGGCGAAAGTTGCCGGGTGCCGCGACCGAGTGGAAGTGGCAGTACGTGTTCCCGTCCGCGGCGTGGTCGGTCGATCCGCGGTCGGGGGTGCGCCGCCGGCATCATGCCCACGAGGGGTCGATGAGCCGGGCGGTGACGAAGGCGGTGCGGGCGTCCGGGGTCGTGAAGCGGGCGACGAGCCACAGCTTCCGGCACAGCTTTGCGACGCACCTATTGGAGGCGAGCTACGACATCCGCACGGTGCAAGAACTCCTCGGCCACGACGACGTGAGCACGACGATGATCTACACGCACGTGCTGAACAAGGGCGGCCTGGGAGTCCGCAGCCCGTTAGACGGTTGAAGCCCGCGCAATGTGCGATAGTGGGATGGCTAGCGCGGAGTTCGGGCGAGGGAATCGACAGAATCGGCGTGCAAGCAGGCACTTAGGCGGAACGTTCCCGCCGCTGCGAACCGCCGGGATAGATTGCGCCGGCGCAATCTAATTAAGAGTTCGGCCGCAGAAGGCTTCCTGAGCGTAGAGGTGTCGAATGAAATCGCAGCGCTTTCAGTTCTACAACAAGGGCCAGATCGCGGCTCTGATGGCCGACAACGCTGGCGAGCCAGTCGTACCGGACTGGTACACATACCGCGTCACGGCGTCGCTGAGTGCCGCCTTCCCAGGGCGTTGCGCGGTTACGATCGTGCCCAGCCGGAACACGCCAGCCGTCTTGGAGCAGAACAAGCTGGTCAAGGGCGACGAGGCCGCCGGGCTGGCCTGGGCCGAGAAGCACCTGAGCGATGACGTTCACCCAGGCTTTCACATGGACAAGACGGCTCCTAAAGACCTCTGATCGTTCCTCGCTCGGCAGCGCCAGAGGCCGAACCAGGCGCTGCACCTGACCTGGCCCTCAAAGCCGGGCCGGGCCGGTGAGCTGGGTCGTTCGGCGGCCGAGAGGTCGCCAAAGGAGACAGCGATGAACGTGGACAGCACCGACACCTACGAACTGTGCAGCGGCGGTGTCAATGATCCCGGTAACCCGCTACAGGCTCCCCCAGGCGGGGTGAC
>JANYHV010000189.1 GCA_025362195.1 Fimbriiglobus sp.
GGTTCTGGGCGAAGCTCAAGCAGTCCCGGCGGGTGGCGACGCGGTACGAGAAGACCGCCCGGAACTTCCTGGCGTTCGTTCAGGTGGTGTCGATAATGGTCTTGCTGCAATAACCGCTACAATCTGTCCACACGGCCTAACTCGTTTTGAAAATTTGCTCAATTTAGTTCACAAACATGCATGTTGGACAGCCTGTCGGTTCCTGGCTTTATCTCCCAATCCTTCATATCGTGCTGATTAAATCCCCATAAAATTACCGCCCGCTTTGCCTGGTATCGATCATGAAAAAATCCGATCTGTTTCACAAACCTTTTTCACGCCAGTCATGAATAGCCAGCCGGGGCGATTAAGTCTCCGAGCGGACGGCTAAATCAGAAGCCCACAAAGTAGTGATTTTAAATATTAGAATTATATTTATTTGATAATATGCCGTGAAATGCTATGCATCATAAAGGACGTTATGGTGCAGCCTCGACCGGTAAGGGTTGTCTCGCCGGGTCGGAGGAAAATGGTCAAGTCTCTCGTCACAGTTCCACCCTCGTCGCCCGCACGCTTCGGCTTCGAGTCCCTGCCGCGGTTCATCACCGACGCGGGCGAACGCGCCTCGAAGCGGACTCTGGAATTCTTCACCGCGAACATCCGCAACAGGAACACCCGGCACGCCTACGCCCGGGCCGTCGGCCGGTTCGCCGACTGGTGCGAGAGGCGGAAGTTCGCCCTCGGCGATGTCGAGCCGGTGGTCGTCGCGGCCTACGTCGAGGAGTTGTGCGCCTGTTACGAGCCGCCGACGGTGAAGCAGCACCTCGCCGCCGTCCGCATGCTGTTCGACTACCTGGTGGTCGGCCAGGTCGTGCCCATGAACCCGGCCAGTTCCGTGCGCGGGCCGAGGCACGTGGTGAAGAAGGGCAAGACGCTGGTCCTCTCGGGGGCCGAGGCCCGGGGACTCCTCGACAGCATCGACACTTCGGACATTGCGGGCCTCCGCGACCGGGCGCTGATCGGCCTCATGATGTACTCGTTCGCCCGGGTGAGTGCGGCTGTCGGCATGGACGTCGAGGACTACGCGGTCCGCGGCAAGCGGTGCTGGTTCCGGCTCCGCGAGAAGGGCGGCAAGCACCACGAGGTGCCGGCCCATCACAACGCGATCGAGTACCTCGACGCCTACGTCGAGTCGGCGGGGAACAGCGGGGACCGCAAGTCGCCCCTGTTCCGGACCGTGGACCCGCGGGGCGAACTGTCGGGCCGGCGGATGACCCGGAACGACGCACTGCGGATGGTCAAGCGGCGTGCTAGCCGGGCGGGCCTACCCGCCGACACCTGTTGCCACAGCTTTCGCGCGACCGGGATCACCGCGTACCTTGAGAACGGCGGGACCATCGAGAACGCCCAGGCCATCGCGGCCCACGAGTCGCCGCGGACGACGAAACTCTACGACCGGACGAGCGACGAAATCACACTAGACGAGGAGGAGCGAATCATCATCTAATTAACCTGACCGAACGCGTTCCGGCTCATCGATCAGGCGTCACGAAATATTAAACACAAACTTCGGACAGGCAGCGACCTCAACCGACCTTGCCTTTCGGTACCTTTCCGGAAAAGCTGGTCTCATTGTTGTTAGACTCCAAAATTCACACGGTTGGCAAGCATGACGAAGAAAGTCGCTCCGGCCAAACTTACCGGCGGGAAGGGCTTCAACTACGAGGATTTCGTAGCGGCGCGATTCCTCCTTGGCCTCCTTGGGGCGGACCACCCGCTCGGTCCAGACCTCGGTCGGCTGGTCAGGATTGAGTGGCAAGCCGCCGACTCGGGCTGGAGGCTTGACGATCTCGCCATCACGTTCGGGGAGGGCGATTCAGAGCGTGCCGTCGGCATTTCGGTCAAAAGTCACAGACAAGTGACCAGGTCCGGGTTCGATGAATCCTTCTCGACCGCTTGCTGGGAGCAGTGGCTCGGAGTCGGAACTACTCGCCGACTGCGGATCGATCGGGACCAGATGGCCCTCGTCACGGGTGAACTTGCCGAGGGCGTGCGGACTGCATGGGAGGACACGCTCGGCGAGGCCATCGAAAACGCCGCCGCTCCGGAACGACTTGTCGCACGCCTTCAGCCGCCCGCAAAAGATTCCGGCTCCCAATCTTCGGAAACGCAACGATCCTTGTTTGCGAGCCTTCACTGTCCGGCGAGTCTCGGCGATGCCCGAGTGACCGACGAGGTGCAAACAGCGGTGCTCCTCCGACACATTCGACTTGTCCACCTGGATTTCGAGAGCAACCCCTCGCAGCCGCGTTCGGACGCACTCGCCACATGTCGTGGTTTGCTACGCCATGATACCGCCGAAGCCGCCGAGGTCCTGTGGGACAATGTCGTCCGGATCGCAGCCCGCAAGCGGGGGTCGGGGGGCAGCATCGAACTCCCGGAACTGCTCGCGGGCCTTCGTAGACGGCACGTATTGAAGTATCACCCGGACTTCCGCAACGACTGGGCCGAACTGGACCGCCGCTCCCGGGAACGGTTCGAGCTGATCCGGCTCGATGTCGGTGGCGTAGCGCGACTGCGTCGGCGATCAGTTCGCCAACGGCTGCTTGTACACTTCTCTGCCGACCGAGTTTGCGTTTTGGCCGGGGTGTCGGGGGTTGGGAAGTCAGCGATCGTCCGCGCAATCGCGGGTCAAAAACACCGCCTCGTGTGGTTGACGGCCGAACTCCTGCTGCCAGCGGCGGGGACTACTTTCGAGGCCCATCTCGGACTGTCGCACTCGTTCGCCCAAGTCGTGGCGGCGTCGCCAGCCCCGTGCCTGGTCGTGTTCGACGGGGTCGAAGGCCTCAGCGACTCGGCGCTGCAATGCGTCGCGCGACTCGTCGCGTCCCTTCGGGCCGATCGTCCTGGCAAGGTTCGGGTCGCACTCACCGTGCAGTCCGAAGCATTCGGCCGGTTGCAGTGGGCGTTCGCCCTTGCCGGGCTACCGGTAGGCTCCCTGGGAATCGAACTCGTCCGGCCGCCCGGCGGTGCCGCGGTCGATCGTCTCCTGGTGCGGTGCCCCGGCTTGAGCGTCGCCGCACTCCGGCCCGAGTTCCGCACCCTGCTGCGAAACCTCAAAGTGTTCGACTGGGCTGCGCGTCTTCATGCGGCGGGCGGTCTGGCCGCCGCGGCCGACGTGACGACCCTGACGGCACTCATCGACCGACTCTGGGCTTACTTCGTCGAAGGCGACTCGGCCGGGCTTGCGCGCTCCGCGTTGCTGAAACGAATCGCGGCGACCGAAGCCGACGGACTCCTACAAGGATTACCGGTTTCGGAGGTCGCATCCGCCGAACTCGCGCTGGTCTCCCCCCTCGCAGCGGCTGGTCTGGTCGTCCGTCGCGACGAGCGGCTGCGCCTGGTCCACGACATGTTCGCGGACTGGGCGCGGTTGAAGCACCTGATCGAACTGCGACTCCCCTACTCCGAGCCGACGATCCACCAGGCCGCGACCGCCGGCTGGTACCGGGCCGTGCGGCTGTACGCCCAGCGGCTTCTCGAACAGCCGCACGGCGGGGTCGATGCCTGGCAGCGGCAGCTTCAGGCGGTCGGGGCCGGGACGCCCGAGCGAGCCATCGTCCGCGGTTTATTCCTGGAGGCACTCGTCCTCGCACACGATTCGCACACGTTGCTCACCGCCGCGTGGCCCGCGCTCGTGGCCGGGGAAGGCCAACTTCTCAGCCTGCTCATCGACCGCTTTGCTTATGTGGGGACGCTGCCGGACGCTCGTCTGCTGTCGAACTTACCGGACAGGGCCGGAGCGTCGAAGCTCGAACACTTGATCCGGTTGCCGTTCGAGCCTTACTGGGGTGGGGTGTTGGAGGCTTTGGGCGAGCACCCGGACGATGTAATCCGGTGCGCTCTGGCACCCGCCGCTGGGCTTCTCAAGCTTTGGCTGTCGAAGGTCCCCCTCAGGCGGCCGGGGGCGAACGGCTTACGGCGGGCGGGCGGCCGGTTGATCCTGACCATCGCCCGCGAAGTGCAGGCTCAGGAGGCCGAGAGGCGTGGTGAAGTCGAAAAAGGAGAGCGTACCGAGGTTTACACCGCCCTACTCTGGGCCGCCCCGGAGTACCCGCAAGAAGTCGCGCAGCTCTGCCTGGAACTCGCGAACCGCAGGCCCGAGGCCGAGGCGGCCGGACTGCGCCGAGAAACGGCAGCCGAGAGAGGTCGCCAGATGATCGCGGCCCGCAGCGTTGCCGACGAGCGATCAGCCCGTTTCTTCCTGGGTTCGCTCCGGCTCGAAGACGACTCCGTGCCGAGGCGCGAGCCTTGGCCGGACGGTCCCCGGCACCGGGTCGATGAGGCGTTTCAGGTGGCCTGCCTGGACTGGCAAGCCATCCTTCCGCTTTGGGCGAATCTCCCCGCTGAAGCGTCGGAGATCTTGCTGGCCGTCTTGATCGAACACCCCAGGCACCACGACAGTGATGTCGGTAGCTTTATGTACGACGCATTCGGACTGGACGAGTGCCGCCCTTGTGACCCGGCGTTCTACGATCAGGGGCCATTCTGGACACTCCTCCGGTACGGCGAGGCAACGGCTGAGTCCGCCCTCACACTCATCATCAAGGTGGCGAACTTCGCAACGGAGCGGTGGCGGGAACACCAAATCTTGCTCCACGCCAGACACGGTGGGGAGTTCGATGTCGGGCCAAACTCCGTGCAGATACCTGGGCCGGACGGGCTGGTTGAACACCCCGGAGACAGGAACGTCCTCTGCTGGCACAGCGGCTTGCGGACGCATCCTTCCGTCCTCTCCTCGATGCTGATGGCCGTCGAGAAGTGGCTCTACGACGAGGCCGACGCGGGGCGGCCGGTCGATCGCTGGGTCGGGCGCATCTTCGGGGAGGGGCGGTCGGCGGCGTTAGTGGGGGTCCTGGTGCAACTCGGCAAGCGCAAGCCTGAACTCCTGGCCGGGCCACTCCGCCCACTCCTCGGCGCGTACGAAGTCTACGCCATGGAACACCGGCTGCAAATGGAGCTGTACGGCTTAGCACTTTGGTCGATGGACTGGATGCTGCGCGGAGAAGTCGCGTGGAACCGCTCCCGAGACTGGCACGGAATGCCTCACCGCAAAACCTTGCTCCTGAACCACTTTTTACCCTTGATTCTAAATAACGAATCAGTTCGGGCGGAAGCGATCAAGGTGTATACCTTGTGGGAGGAATGGTGCAGGACTTCTCCGCACGATATCGCGCTGCGGTCAGCGTTAAGTCTCTTTGGTGTTGTGATCCGTTACTTCAGGCAGTCGGTGGGAGGGGAGTCGGCCGAGGGCTTTCAAATCTGGCTCCAGGCACAAAAACATGCGGCGTTAGCCCAGGAGCTCAAAGCTGCGGAGCAACTACTCCCGCTCACTTTTGCAGTTCAGTGCCGGAAGCGACTCGACGACAATTGCCCTCTCACGCCAGACGAACTCCCCCCGTTCTGGGAGGCCATGCAGAGCCTCGCAAGCCGCCCGGAAGACGCGACTGAAGACGGTACGCGAGTCATCGACTCACTGTTGGGCGGGGTCGCCGTTCTGATGACGCTCCACCGGGAGTGGTTGCGGGTAGAACCCGCTCGCGAAGTATGGTGCACAGAACAACTGGTCCGATGTGTCCGGCAACCGCCGCGGCGACGCGCCTACGATATGCCCGAATCAGCCGGAAGCTGGAGCTGGGACAATTTCGCTGCCGAATGCGGGGTGGCCTTGCTCGCCGAGGACCCGGCCGACCCCCTCGCTCGAAGGCTTGTTCTCGACGGGATGACGTGCTTTCGGTTCGCGACGGTCTCCGCGACCATATGCCGGGCCTATCGCTTGCGCACACGGCTCGGTGAGGAGTTCGAGCGAATGAAGGCGTTCGTCGGTGAGTGGTCGGCGTGCGTGTGGGCCTGCGCTCGTCGGAACAGTGGCGACTCGATACGGAGCGTTTGTGGACCAGGGAATGCGCGCCCCGACGTGAGATATACGGCAAACGAAGGGTTCCCTTGCCGAGACGCGACCTGATAGCGATCGACGCCGAGGGTCGAAGTAGGATTGCGAGTCTGTTCACCGACTACAAGAGGCAGTGGGAACGCCGGTCGGGAGGCCGCTGGCGACGAGTTTCACGCCGAACAGGTGTGCAACGGCTCGTTCGGTGGTATAGGCGGCTGTTTATTGCCCAATCCCTTCCTGCGTCCTGTGAAGCTGACGAAGATACGGAGCCCGAACACGAGTTCCCGTCGATTCGTCGCGGCGTGCCACCGGCCTGGCCGGGGCTGGACTTGAACTACATGAAAGCCGCATTCGGCTGGCTCGACGAGGCGACTGCCGAGGATCGTGTCGCTGACGACACCGTGGCCACACTGATCGAACTGCTCGCCGTGTCGTTGCGGGCCGTCCCTGCCCCTCCGCGGGAGGACCGCGGACAGCGCACGCAGTTTCCATCCAAATTCGACGAGTGGCTGTACGAAAGGATCGCCGCAGTCGCCCTCAAATTGAGTACGCGCCAGCGTGCCGACGATCTCTGGCAGCCGGTTCTCGCCTTGGGCGTCACAGGCGAGTACTGGGTGAAGTATTTCCTGAGCTTCTGGTTCAAAAGTGCTCAGAATACTGCGGTCCAACCCGGCGAATTCGCGGCAACGTGGGGGAAGATGCTCAAGTTTGCCCTGGATCACCCCAATTGGGACTTGCGGGGAAGGCATTGGCGTGACGGCGAGGACATGGTGAAAGAGTTGCTCGGGTTCGACATGGGCAAAGCCGTGTTCGGCGACCAGGCTCGCTACGCGCTCCCGGTCGGGAGCCTTCTGCCCGAGTTTGATCGCGCCGCCGGCCGGTGGCTTACCATACCCCGGGTGGCTGTGGCGTTCTGCTACTTCGCCTTGAAGCCGGCCGGTGCCGAGTTACTACTCCCGTCGGTGCGGTGGCTAGCAGGGGCCGAGGCCTCATGGTCCCTGTGGTCGTGGGAGCACGACCGGATCGACGAAGCTTTGGTGACGCTGCTCCGAGAAGTCCTCGCGCGTCACCAGGATGCGGTGGTGGTCAATGCCGATGTCAGGCAGGCGTACTCTTCCCTCTGCAACAAGCTCGTGGCACGCGGTGGACCGGCAGCGTTGGACCTTCGAGAGCGTTTTGCCGCCGCCGGTCGAGGCGACATCTCGTGAGCTGCGGCTTGCACGGATACTGTCCGGCAATGTCTCTATTGAATCGAGTACGCCGCGCTCCGCCGTCGTTGACTGGCTCTGCTCCAGACCGGGATCAACAAGGACGACGCTACTCGACCTCGGGTGGACTATCAGACCCCGAGTCAGGTTATCCGATTGCCTGCCACCGAGTGCCATCGTACCGTGTGCGGATGCGCGACTTGCAGACGCCCCCGCCCCGCTCCGTCCTCTTGACCTTCCGATTCGTCGGCCCGGCGCTCGTCGGCTCGTTCGCGATGGCCTTGGTCTCCGCGCTGGCACCGCTGGAGGCCCAGATCGCCGTCCTCGGTGGGCTCGTCAGTATGCTCGGCGGACTGGTACTTAGCTACGTCGAGCAGGAGCGAGAGCGGGACCGGCGACTCGGCGAGGTCCTCGAAAAGCTCGCGGTCCCCGTCCGGCTCGCCCGCGACCCGGAACTGTTCGACCAGTACTCGGCGTTCTGCCGCGTACTCACCGATTTGGCCGGACTGTCTGACCCCATCCTGCGGGAGACGGCCGCGCTGAAACTCGCGTCGGTGAACGCCCAACTCGCGCCGCTTTCCAACGGGACCGTGGTGTTCGCCGAGACCGAGGGCTGGCGGACGGTTTACGAGAAACTGCTCGGCAGCAAGCGACTGCAAGACTACCGGTCGGTCGCCCTCGTGCGGACGAAGGACTACTGGCAGGACGCGCCCGGCCGGCAGAGCATGCGGGCCAACTTCGACGCGGTCGTGCGCGGCGTCCGTGTCGAGCGGGTGGTCATCCTCAGAGACGAGTTGTGGCCGGTCGGCAGCCCGCTTCCCGCGGCGGAGGTCCTCGCGTGGATCGACGAGCAGCACCGGAACGGCGTCTGGATTGTCCTCGTGCGGGAAGGCGACCTGGCCGGCGAGCAAGGGCTTCGGCTCGACTTCGGGATTTACGGGGATCGAGCCGTCGGCACGCAGGAACTCGACGACCGCGCCCGCACGACGCGCTTCACGCTTAGCTTCGACCCGGCCGAAGTCCGGCTGGCCACGGACCGCTGGAACCGGCTGTACCTTTTCGGCACGCCGTACCAGGCGCTACTGGATATCGCGCCGGGCGGCGCGTAGGATCGGATCGCGCGCTAACGAAAGGAGCCGGCCCGTGGACGACTTCCTTTACCTCGACACGGCCCGCGTCGGCCGACCGTCACCGCGAACCCTACACGCGGCGACCGATTCGCTCCGGCTCGCGGCCGACGAGGGCGGGTCCGCGTACTTCGACCGCTTCCTCGCCGGCGGCTTGGCGGCGTGCCCTTCCTGGATGCAGTCCCGCTATGACGGTTTGCTGTCGTGGCGGGGTGTCCCGTCACTCAAGGCCGACCTGCGTGTCCTTGCCGGCGGCGGGCACGACCTGCCCGTGCTCCTCGCCAACCGCTCGGTCGAGCTTATGACGCTCGCAACCCGACTGTTCTTCCCGCGGTGTCAGAATGTGTTGGCTTGCGACCTCGGTTGGCCGGCGTACGAGTCGGCGCTGCAACGGCAGGCATCCGATTTCGCGTGCCGGGTGAGTGTGGTGGCCCTGCATGACATGGTGTTCGGCAGGCACTCCACGGCCGATGAGGTGGTCGAGGCGGTCGCCCACGAGTTCGTCAGTCGAGGGTGCGACGGGCTGTTTCTGCCGGCCGTGAGCCACCTCGGCGTGCGGTTGCCCGTCGCGCGGATCGTGAACAGCGTCGAAGCGCGTGGCGAGGTGCGGCTCGTCGTCGTCGACGGCGGGCAAGAGTTCTGCCACGCCGGTTCCGACTTGGCGGCCGACTACTGCGATTTGTACCTGGCCGGGAGCCACAAGTGGCTGGGCGGCCATCACCCGATGGGCGTCGGGTTTTACGGGCGGCCGAGGTCGCGCGGCTTCATCGACACGATGCTGTGCCGGCTGCTCGAAGCGGGCACGGTGGACGACCCGCTGCTGCGTTTTGCGGTGCACGACGCCGCGGGGCGCGTTGCGGTGCCTTCGGAAACTTTGAATTTGTCCTCACTCTTTACGTGCCAGTCGGCAGTAACGGAAGTTGGCGAGTCGTGGAACACGCTGGCGAGCCTCGCTGCACGGCTACATGCCCGGGACTCGGTTGCCCAGATCGCGGTGGGCAGCGGGTGGCGGGTCGAGCAGATCGACCCGGCGTTCCGATCCGGCATCCTGCTACTCCGCGCCCTACGCACCAGCAGTTGCGAGCCGTTTTTGATGCGGGAGTCCTTCCGGCGGCGAGGCGTCAGCGTCACTGCCTACGACGGCGGGCTGGTTCGGCTGTCGATGCCGGCGACACCGATGTCGCCAGAGGCGGCATCGCACCTCGGGGCGGCGTTCCTTCTGAACGCTTGAACCCCGCACGCACGGACCGGTATGTCTGGGCCCGTCGGCAACCGCGAGGGTTGCGACAGGGATTCTTCGCCGACCTCTTGCCCACCCGGCAGGTCGAGTAGGCCCTCCGCGACGCGGCCGTCCGCTCCCGCGACCCCCTCGACACGCCCCTGGTGACCCTCTGAGCATTCCCATCCCGGGCCCTCATCCGCGTGATCCAGGTCGCCGCGGGAAGGGGGCGAAGTCTTCCTGGCCGACCGCGAGTGCTGCTCTTTACGGGTGTTCGCGGCGGCGGGGTGGGCGGACCACCCCGGTCGTGAGCGGCCGCAGGCGGTGCCGGGGTAGCGCTCGTACGTCGTCCGCGGCGACCAAGACCTGGGGGACGGAAACGGGCACGCGGCGACGAGCCCGACCGCGGCCCGGCTCAACGCCGAGGGTTCGCAGCCAGACTTCCCTAGGATTCCTCCGGGCCGAGCACTGCGCGCTGACAGGCCGAAGCGCGTGCAGTCGGTTTGTTAGGGTTGGGACAATTCTCGAGCATTCCTCACCACCCACCTTGAAATGCCCCGGCGGAGGTCTGAATCTAGTCTCCGCACCTCGCGACTCGCCCATACCCCTACCAAGAACTCGCCATGCCCCGGGCTTTTCGTCGGCTCGTGCGCTCGGTCGTCGGCCGGTTCACGTCCCCGGTCAGCCTCAGCAAGCGGGCCCTGCGGCGGCCCCTCGAGTTCACGGTGCTCGAGGAGCGGGTCGTGCCGACGCTGGCGTCGCTGCCGGACCGGTTCCTGCCCGTCGGCTTCGCCACTCTGAGTGTGAAGCTCGGCGACCTGAATTTCGACGGCCGGGCCGACCTCGTCGCGGTGGCCCGCGACGGGACGCTCGCCGTCGCCCTCAACCGCGGCGACGACGCCTGGACCAAGCTCACCACGACGACCGCCGGCGTCGGGGCCGTCGCCGGCTTGGGCCTCGGCCAGGCCGACACCGACCCGTACCCCGACCTGATGCTGCAGACGGCCGGCGGGGTGACGGTCGCGGCCGGCGACGGCTCCGGGCGCTTCGGCCACTACGTCGATTTTGCGCTGGGCGCGCCCGGCTCGTTCGCGGCCCCGGCGGGCTTGCGGGTCGATCCGGTGGTCGCCCAACTCGCCGGCAGCGTCTTTGCCGGCGTCGTGGCCGTCGCCCCCGGTGCCAACGAGGTCGCCGTCTTGCGGCGGGCCGCCGACGGCCGCGGGTTCCTGCCGGTCGCGCGGTTCGCTAGCGGCGGCACCGCCCCGGTCGCGGTCGCCGTCGGGCGGCTCGTGGGCGACGACCTGCCCGACCTGGCGGTCGGCCACCGCGACGGCACGGTGACGCTTTTCGAGGGCAAGGCCGACGGCACGTTCCTGCCCCGGCCGGGGCTGACGGTGGCGGGCCTCGGCGCGGTCACCGGGTTGGCGGCGGCCGACGTGACCGGCGACGGCGAGACCGACCTGGTCGTCTCCGCCGGCGACCGCGTCACCGTGCTGCGCAACGCGTCAGCGTCGATCCGCACCGATGTGATCGCCAACGGCGACTTCGCGCGGGGGCTGACCGGGTGGGCGGTGGCGAGCGGTGCCGTGACCGGCGGGGGCGGGTCCGCCCGGTTCCGCGAGCACGCGACCGCGTTGCTGTCGTCCCTCCAGCAGACCTTCACGGTCCCGTCGGGCGCGGCGGATCTCTCGTTCGATGCCACGGCGGCGCTGGAGGCCGCCGGGGGGGGCGTCCCGGACGCCTTCGAGGCGTCGCTGCTCGGCCCCGACGGGCGGCCGCTCGTGCCGTCGTTCCGGGCCGACGCCAGCTCCTTCTTCAACGTCAACCCCGGCCAGGCGGTCGGCCTCGGCGCGGGCGCGGCGTTCGACGGCCGGCGGGTGACGCTGAGCCTCGCGGGCGTCCCGGCCGGCACGCGGGCGACGGTCGTCTTCGACCTGGTCGGCAACCGGCCCGGCGCGGCCTCGACGGCCGAGGTCGACAACGTCGCGGTGGCGGCCCCCGGCGGCCGGGTCGACCGGTTCGTCGCGGTGCCGCTCGCCGGGCCGTTCGCCGCCGCGGCGGATGTCGTCGCGGCCGACGTGACCGGCGACGGGGTCACCGACGTCGTCGTCGCCGACGGCGGGGGCCTGGTCGTGTTCGCCGGAGACGGCGCGGGCGGGTTCGCCCGCGGCACCGCCACGCCGCCGGGCTTCGGGTCTGCGGCGACCTCGCTGGCGGCCGCGCCCCTCACGGCGGGCGACGCCGTCGCGGACGTGGCCGTCGGGTTCTCCGACGCGACCACAGTCGCGTCGCCCCTGGCGTGGGGCGGCGGGCCGGGCCTCGACCTCGCCCCGCGGCTCCAGGCGCTCGCGTCCCTCGCAGGCGTGGAGGGCGCGCCAGTCTCGCTCGCTGCGGCGTTCTCGGACGCCGACGGGGCCCCCGCCTACACCGCCACCGTCGATTGGGGCGACGGCACCGCGTCCGCCGGCGTCGTGGCGTTCGCGGGCGGCACCGGCACGGTCACGGCCACGCACACCTACGCCGACAACGGCCCGTACGCGGTCGTCGTCACGGTCTTCTCGGCCGGCGGCGGCCCGCGCGACTTCCAGTCGGCCGCGGCGACTATCGCAAACGCCGCCCCGGCGGTGACCGCCGCCGACTTTGCGGTCACCGTGGGCGACGACGCGGAGGTGGCGCTGGGCACCTTCGCCGACCCCGGCTTCACGGCCGCCGACCTGCGCAGCCGCGAGACGTTCCTGGCCCGCATCGACTGGGGCGACGGCCGGCCCCGCCCGTTCGCCCGGCTCGCGGTCGCCGACGGCTCGGCGGGCGTGCCGACGGCCGGGACCGTCTTCGGACGCCCCGGCTACGCGGCCCCCGGCGTCTACACCGCCACGCTGACCGTCACCGACGACGACGGCGGCGAGCGAACCGCGTCGTTCCGGGTCACGGTCCGGCCGCGGGCTACCGACGCCGGCGTCTGGCGGGTGCCGGGGGCCGCCGGGCAGGCGGTCGCGGTGCAGTTCGACTACCTGCCGTCGGTCACCGACTACGCCAACGAGTTGGCGTACTACCTCGTGGACGACGCGGCCGGGCGCGTCGGGGCGCTGCTGCCCGCGGACCCCGGCTACGCCGCCGCGGCGATCGCCCGGCTCGCCACGCCGGCGCTGTTCACCCAACAAGACCGGCCGGGGGCGGCGGCCTACCGCGACCTCCCGGCCGGGCAGTACGTCGCCTTCGCGGTCGTCAAGAACGGCACGCTCGCCGGCCTGCGGGCCGCCAACCCGACCGGCGGGCTGGCCGCGGACCCGCCCGTCTGGTTCAGCGTCGCCGCGGCCAACGCCGACGGCGGCTACCGGCACTACCGCCGCGCCGACCTCGACGGCGGCTGGGTCCGCTACGACGCCGAGGACATGGCGGGCGGCGGCGACGAGGACTTCAACGACCTCGTCTTCCGCACCGGCCCGGTCCGCCCGGAGCCGGTCGTACAGAGCCTGCCGGCGGCCGCGGCGACCGAGGGCGCGGCCGCGTCGGTCATGGCCCGGGTCGTGGACCCGACCCCAGGCGACGCGCTGACGGCCAGCATCAGTTGGCGCGACGGCAGCGTCACCCCCGGCGTGGTGAGCTTCGCGCAGGGCGCGGGCACGGCCACCGGCACGCACGTGTACGCAGACAACGGCACCTACGCCGTCACCGTGACTGTCACCGACCGCGCCGGGCTGACCGGGTCGCGCGCCTCGACGGTGACCGTGGCGAACGCCGCCCCGACGAGGGTCGGGGCGGCGGCCCAGGCCGGCGGGGTGAACCGGCCGCTCACGCTGGCCCTCGGCTCGTTTACCGACCCCGGCTTCACGTCGGCGGCGGCCGGCACCGCCGAGACCTTCGCGGCCGCGGTCACCTGGGGCGACGGCACGCCCAGCGAAGCCGCCACCGTCGCGGTGACCCAAGGCTCGGCCGGCAAGACGACCGCGGGCACGCTCGCCGGCACGCACGCCTACGCGCGGCCCGGCACCTACAGCGTCGCGGCGACGGTGACCGACGACGACGGCGGCACCTCGACCGCGCTCTCGACGGTGACGGTCGCGGCGCACGCCCCGACCGGGCTGACGCTCGCCGTCCCGGCCTCCGCCGAGGGGTCCCCCGTTGCGGCGCTCGGCGCGTTCGCCGACGACGACCCGGCCGACGCCCACACCGCGACCGTCACCTGGGGCGATGGCACGAGTTCCGCCGGCGCGGTCACCTTCGCCAACGGAGTCGGGAGTGTCGCGGCCACGCACGTCTACGCCGACAACCGGCCCGGCGACTACCCGGTCGCGCTGACCGTCACCGACCGGTACGGCCTGTCGGCCACCGCGACCGCGACCGCGGCCGTGGCCAACGTCGCCCCGGCCGTCACGCCGCCGGGCGCGCAAACCGTCGGCGTCGGCGTGCCGCTCGCGCTGCCCACGGTGACGTTCGCCGACCCCGGCTTCACCTTCGCCCCGGCCGGCACCGCCGAGACCTTCGCGGCCACGGTTACGTGGGGCGACGGCACGCCGGCGGAGGCAGCGACCGTCACCATGACGCAAGGCTCGGCCGGCACGCCGACGACCGGGTCCGTGAACGCGACGCACGCCTTCGCCCAGCCCGGCGTCAAGGCCGTGACCGTGCGCGTGGCCGACGACGACGCCGGCGCGGGCGTCGGCACCGTCGCCGTGACGGTGGTCGCCCACCCGGCGGTCGTCACCTCGGTCTCGCTGCCGGCCTCGAAAGAGGGGCAGGCGGTCGCCTACTCCGCGTCGTTCACCGACGCCGACCCCGGCGACGCCCACACCGCGAGCGTGAACTGGGGCGACGGCACGGCGTCGGCCGGCGCGGTGACCTACGCCGGCGGCGTCGGCAGCGTCGCGGCCACCCACACGTACGCCGACGACCGGCCGGCCGGCTACGCGGCCGTGCTGACGCTGACCGACAAGTACGGCCTCACGACCTCCAGGACCACGGCGGCGAGCGTGTCGAACGTCGCCCCCACGGCTGTCGCCGGGGCGAGCGCCTCCGGCCTGGCCGGGGCCGCACTGGCCGTCCCGCTGGGCACCTTCACCGACCCCGGCTTCACCTTCTCCGCGGCCGGCACGGCCGAGACCTTCGCGGCCACGGTCACCTGGGGCGACGGCACCCCCGCCGAGGCAGCGACGGTGACCGTCACCCAGGGGTCGGCCCGCACGCCGACCTCGGGCGTGACCAGGGGCACGCACGCCTACGCCGCGGCCGGCACCTACACGGTCATGACCCGCGTCACCGACGACGACGGCGGCACCTCGACGGCGACGCAGACGGTAACCGTGGCCGCCGCGCCGGCGGCCGGGCTGGGCTGCTGGGCGATGGCGGCCACGGTCGTGACCGGCGTCAGCCGGGCCACGGCCGTCACGGCGACCGGCGCGACCACGTCCGACGCCAGCCTCGTCGTCTCCGGCACCGGCCAGCCCGGCGCGACCGTGACGCTCAAGCGCGGCGGGGTGGCCGTCGGCGCGACCGTGGTCCTCGCCGACGGCACCTGGCGTTACGACGACACCGCCACGGCGCTGGCGGCCGGCAGCTACGCCTACACCGCCGAGCAACTGCCGCTCGGCCCGTTCGGCCCGGCCGGCGGCTTCAACGCCTTCGTGCAGAACGGCGTGAGCGGCATCCCCGACGCCGAGGGCCGCCTGGCCGCGGGCGGCGACGTGACCCTCTCGAACTTCTCGGTCGCCCAGAAGTTCGCCGGGTCGAACTACGGCCGCGACCACCTCGTCGCCGGGGGCAAGCTGACCCTGACCGGCGGCCAGGTGTTCGGCGGCAACGCGGCCTACGGGACGACCGCCGCGGTCTCGGCCAACACCACCCTCGCCCAGGGCACCGTCCGCAAGGAGGCCGTGGTCGACTTCGCCGCGGCCTTCGCCGACCTGCGGGCCAAGGCCGACGCCTGGGCCGGCATCGCCGCCAGCGGCCCGGCGACCTACTCGCCCACCGGCAGCCGCTGGGCGGTCGGCGTCGCGGGCACCGACGCCGCGTTCAACGCCTTCACCGTGGACGGGAGCAAGCTCGGCCAGGCGTCGAGCTTCGCCGTCTCCGCCCCGGCGACGGCGACGGTGCTGGTCAACGTGACCGGCACCTCCGGGTCGATGCAGAACTTCGCCTTCGCGCTGTCCGGCGGCGTGACCCGCCAGCGCGTCGTCTTCAACTTCGCGCAGTACACCGCCCTGACCCTGACCTCGATCGGCGTGGCCGGGAGCGTCTTCGCCCCGCGGGCGGACGTCAACTTCGTCCAGGGCAACCTCGACGGCACGCTCGTGGCCAAGGGCCTCGCCGGCGGCGGGGAACTGCACGACTACCCGCTCCTGAGCGCCTGCGCGGCGCTGACCTCGCCGGCCTTCACCGTCGCCGTCCAGACCCCGACGGCGACCGCGGCCCCGAAGTTCTTCGTCGTCGGCGGCACGCAAACGACCCGCCTCGCGGCGGCCGGGACCCCGCTCGGCACGAACCCCCTGGCGGCCGGCGGCGTGGCCACCGGCGTGGCGGCCAACGCGACCGGCACGGCGACCTGGGTGGTGACCGCCAACGCCGACGGCACGACGGCCGTGACGCAGTACGACGCCGACGGGTCGGTCCGCTCGGCCTGGCGGGCCTACGGCGTCACCGACGCCCGCGACCTGGCGACCAACGGCACCGACGTCTGGGTCGTCGGCAAGGCGGCCGGCACCAG
>JANYHV010000200.1 GCA_025362195.1 Fimbriiglobus sp.
TTGGCGGTCCCGGTCACGGTCGTGCCGTCGATCTTCCAGTACGGTTCGAGGCCCTCCCAGTTGTCGGCCTTGAGGAACTCCTTGGTGTCGTCGGCGCGGGCGGCCCCGGCGGCGAGGCCCAGGAAGGCGAGGGAGAGGAGCAGTCGGGGGAGGCGCATCGGAGTCTCGGGAGAGGGGGGTGGCGGGAACCCGTCGTCGCCGGCGGGTTGCCAAGATCGTACTCCGGCCGCGCGGAGAATCAACCGGCTTCGGCGACGAACCCCTTGATCTCGCGCGGCAACTCGACCCACTTCACCCCGTCGCCCCGCAGGTGGTGCAACAGCGGCCGCGGGTAAAAGCACCGCACGACCGCGTCGTTCCCGCGGTACTCCTGGTGCGTGATCTCGGCGTGCGCGTTCAGGAACGCCAGCAGCTTGCCGTTCCCGGCCGAGAAGACGAGTTCCATCGCCAGGATGTCCGTCGAGAGCATCTCGACGACGGCGTCCGTCAGTTCCTGGACCCCCTCGCCGGTCAGCCCGCTGATGGCAATCGCCCGCGGGTGGTGCGCCCGCAACACGTCCAGGTACGACCGGTCGGGCAGCTTGTCGATCTTGTTCAGGACCAGGATCATCGGCTTGTCCTTGCAGTCGAGTTCGGCCAGCACGTCGTTCACGGCCTTCAGGTGAAGCTCGGCGAGCGGGTTGCTGGCGTCCACGACTTGCAGCAACAGGCGGGCGTGCCGGGCCTCGGCCAGGGTCGCCTTGAACGAGGCCACCAGGTCGTGCGGCAGGTCGCGGATGAACCCGACGGTGTCCGACAGCAGCACCTTGCCGAAGTCCTTGACGTGCCACTGCCGGGTGCGGGTGTCGAGCGTCGAGAACAACTTGTCCTGGACGAACACGCCCGAGTGGGTCAGGGCGTTCATGAGCCGGGACTTGCCGGCGTTCGTGTACCCGACGAGCGACACGGTCGGCATGTCGCCGCGGCTCTTGACCTCACGCTCCTTGCGGGCGACCACGTCGTCGAGCTTGTGCTTCAAGTCGCGGATGCGCAGGTTGGCGATGCGGCGGTCTTCTTCGAGCTGCGTTTCGCCGGGGCCGCGGGTGCCGATGCCGCCGCCGCCGAGCCGGGACAGGTGGCTCCACATGTTCTTCAACCGCGGCAGGGAGTATTCGAGCTGCGCGAGTTCGACCTGCAGGCGGGCTTCGAGGGTCTGCGCCCGGGTGGCGAAGATGTCCAGGATCACCTCGCTGCGGTCGAGGACCTTCACGTCCAGGGCTTTTTCGAGGTTGCGGGCCTGGGCCGGGGTCAGGTCGTTGTCGAAGATGACCACATCGGCCTCGGCCGACTCGACGAGTTCGCTGAGTTCCTTGAGCTTGCCCGAGCCGATGTAGGTGCCGAGTTGAATGTCGTGCCGCTTCTGCGTCATCTCGCCGACGACCTTGGCCCCGGCGGACTCGGCCAGGCCGCGAATCTCGTCGCACGGGTCGGCAGTCAGCCACGGCCGCTCGGGCAGGGCGATCGACACGAGAATGGCCTTCTCTTGCGCGACCGAGAAGTCGTCCCGTTGCGATTCAAACGCTTTGCTGATGGGGTAGCTCCGAAGGGGGGTCGTGGCGTGGTGCATTGTACCCCGACGGACACGCGAAATGCCAGGGGGTTCACGCCGGACCGCGGCGGAGCCACACCCTCCGACAATTTCGACAGTCCCGCCGGCAGTCGCGGCATCGTCAGCCGCAGGAAGACTTCGAGCAGTAGCCCGGCCGCGAAGATGCCGAGGCTGATCCACTGCGAGAGCGTCAAGTCCAGTGCGTACGTCGGCTCGATGCGCAGTGCTTCGTTCAGGAAGCGGTGGGCCGAGTACCCGAGCATGAGCAGGACCATCATCTGCCCGTCGTGCCGGCGGAGCGGCTGGTAGGCGATCAGCACCAGCACGAGCAGGCCCATGCTGACGGTTTCGTACAGTTGCGTCGGGAAGAAACTGACCGTCCGCGGGGTGAAGGTGATCGTCTCGGGCACCCCCTCGCGGGTCACGCCGAGGGCCAGTTGCGACTCGCCGCGCGGCCAGTGCTCGACGAGGTCGGTGAGGCGGTCGCGGGCGGTCACGCTCAACCCGGCGTCGCGCAAATCTTTCAGGCGGACGACGCCGACGCGGGCGTCCTCCGGTTCGTCGAAGCCGACGCGGGCATATTTGTCGCCCGCGTCCTCGGCCGGCAGGGGCAGTTCGACCCCCCGAGATTCGAGGAGGCGCGGCTTCGCGGCCAGGATCAGGGCCGGGTCGCCGAAGAGTTCGAGGATCGTCGCGTTCGGCAGGCCGTTGACCTGGGCGATGCGGTCGCCGACCCGCAACCCGGCCCGGAGCGCCGCCGACCCGGGTTCGACGCCGGTCACCAGCGAGCGGTGGTCGCCCCCGGTGAGCGGCAGGCGGGGGGCGACCGAGAAGCCGGTGGACGTTTGCAGGCCGTGGATTTGCGGCATCCGGCTGCCGTCCCGCGGCGGCTGGCAGACCTGTTCGCGGGCGTGGGCCGTCAATAACGGGAACTCGCCGAGGGCCGCCGAAAGTGGGACCGGCTGGGACTCGACGCAGACCGGTTGGCCCCAGCAGCAGCCGTTCAAGTAGCAGCCGATGCGGCCGATCGCCAGGCCGGTGGCGATGAGCGGGGCGACAGCGTCGGCCAGCTTCCAGCCGGAGATTTTGAAGTGCCGCAGCACGAGCCGGTAGAAGATCGCGTACCCGATCAGCCCGCCGAACACCGCCCCGTACACGACGATGCCGCCCTTCCAGAACTGGAAGAACTGCAGAACGTAGTCGAGGAATCCGGGGCCGAACTGGTCGCGGTACTGGAGCATGTACACGACCCGCGCCCCGGCGATGCCGCCGAGGAACAGGACGATGGCCAGGTCCACCATGCGGCCGTCCGGCACGCCGACCCGCAGGCCGCGCGACGGCCCCCAGACCATCGCCGTGACGACGAAGGTCAGGAACAGCATCGCCCCGAAGCCGTACACCGGCAGCCCGCGCGGGTCGAGGAAGTGCGCGTGGACGGGCAGGAAAAACAGTACCTGTTGCATCCGGCGTCACCCAAAACCAGCGGGGTCGAACGCCACTGGTTTAACGCAATCGCCCCGGCGGGACAAG
>JANYHV010000209.1 GCA_025362195.1 Fimbriiglobus sp.
ACTCGACGGCGGCCGGCGGGTGGGCGGAGCCCAACGCCCCGGCGAGTGCCCCGAACGAGGCCCGCAGCCCCGTCAACTCGGCGAGCGCGGCCGCGAGTCCCAGCCAGGTGCCCGGCGGCAAGTCTTGCCCATCGCGGAGCAAGCCGGTCAGTCGCGCCAGGGCGTCGGCTTCGCGAGTCGCTGCCGCGCCGTCGGCCGGCAGTCGCGTCGCCAACTCCCCGATGGGGCGGGTCAGATCGCCGGGGTCAGCCGCCGCGGAGGCGGTCACTACCCCCGCCCATGCGGTTCGGAATTCGCCAGCGGCCCGCGTCAACTCCGCCGCGGCTTCGGCCAGGGCCGGCCGGTCGAGGCCGCCGCCGGGGGCGAGCGCGGCCTTCAAGTCGGGCGGTAGGTTCCACTTCTCGTAGCGCTCGACGGCCTTGAGACCCTCGGCCGTGCCCGCCCAGTCCGCCCGACCAGACGGCATCGCGACGGTGTCGTCGGCGTACTCCACCTCGACCTGGCGGCCGTAGTCGGCGTGACGGTGAAACTCCGCCAGCGCCGCCAAGTCGGCGAGCAGGGCCGCGCGGTCGGGGGCGGGTCCGGGGTACCAGGCGACGACCTGTTGCCGAAGGGTACGCCACCGGGGCGACAGCCGCCGCCAGAACGAACCGCCAAGCTGTAGGGCGTCGCGGACCACGAGGCCGGCGTCAACGGCGAACGCCGCCGGCGCGAGGGTCGCGGCCAACCCCGCACGGAGCTTTTGAGCTTCCGCTACGGCTTGCCCCGCCTGTCCCGCCACGCCCAGCAACTCCGCGCGCCGGCCCGCGTCCCACCACGACGGCCGGATCGGAACCCCCGCAGCCAAGTCCATCGCTACCTGGGCGAACTTCGGGGCCTGGGCGACGGTCGCGGCCTTGGCTGAGACGCGGAGGGCAGGTAAGAGGCGGCCGAAGGCTGCCGAAAGTTGGGTCAACGCGGCGCACGACTCGGCCGTCCGCGCGGCGAGGTCCCGCAGGGAATCGACCCGAAGGCGGGCCGACAGCGTGGCCCCGGTCGTGAGCAGTTCGCGCCGCGTTTTTAGCGAGCTCGCGAGTTCGGCCGCGGCGTCGGGGGGCAAGGCCCAGACCGCCTCGGGCGAGAATGCGTCGAGCTTTTCCCGCAAGTCGCGGCCGCGGGTGGTCGCCGCGTGGAGCCTCTCGGCGGCCCTGGCGGCGGCCAGGGGGTCGCCGGAGAACCAGCCCGCCGGGACCGGGGGGACCGCCAGCGCCGCGGCAGCGAACGCGACGGCCTCCCTCATCCGGCCGACGGTCCCGGCGTCCGCCTCCAGCGCCAGGTCGGCGAGGGTCGTCCCCGCGGCGAGGCCGGCGGCGGCGGCAGCCACGCGGCCGAGGTGGTGCCGGACGTCCTCGAGGCCGGCCTGTGTAAGCGAGGCCAGTCGGCAGCCGCTCCACGGGTGCGCGGCCGGGTCCTCGACCACGGCCCGGCACCGCGTCAGCCCGGCCAGGGTCTCGGTCGCCCGGCGCAAGAAGTCGGCGTCGCGCCCGGCGGCGTCGGGGGCGGACCATCGCGAGCGGTCGGGCAGGTCGGCCAGCCGGGCCAACTCCCCGTGGGCCTGGAACGCCGTCAGGTCCAGCGGGGCGCGGGGGCGGTGCAGCTCGTCCGCGTAGGCGTTTAGCCGGCGGCGGTCGTCGGCGAGTTGACGCAACTCCGAGGTGATGTCGCGGTGCGCCTCCGGGCCGAGTTCCAGGCACCGCCCTAGTTCGGCCGCCACCACGCGCTTGTTCGCCTTGTGGCTGTGCAGTTCGAGGCAGAACTCCCCCAGGCCGCGGGCGTCGAGCCGCCGCTTGACGACCTCGAGGGCGGCCGTCTTCTCGCTCACGAATAGTACGGTCCGCCCGGCGGCCAGGAGTTCGGCGATGGCGTTGGCGATGGTCTGGCTCTTGCCCGTGCCCGGCGGGCCGTCGATCACCACGTCCGCCCCGCGCTTCACGGCCTCGATCGCCTCGTGCTGGCTGCTGTCGGCGTCGAGGATGTGCGTGACCCCGTCGGGCGGCACCCGCTCGTCCAACTCCGCGGCCGCGACCAGCCCCGCCGGCGGTCGCAGAGCGACCCCGGCGTCGCCGCCGATCGCGCGGCAGAGCCGGTGGGCGACGATGAGGGCGGCGTTCTTCTTGAGGTCCCTCCACATGGCGAGTTTCTGGAAGTTGAACACCCCGAGGGCGACCTCGGGGACGACCCCCCACCGGGGCATCGACTCGACCAGTTGGGCGACCCGCGCGAGGTAGCGTGTCAACCCGTCCGGGCCGTCCGTGTCGATCTCGGAGTCCGGCCCGGTCGGCAAAGGCAGCTTGAAGTCGTTGGCGAGCAGTTCCGCGAGGCAGTGGTTCGTGGCCGGGTCGTCGTCGTCGGCCCGCAACGCCCAGGGGGCCTGGACCGAGGCTCGGGCGAGCCGGACCGGGACCAGGACGAGCGGGGCGAGGATCGGCTCGTCGCTCTCGACACTCTCGTACCAGCGCAGGAAGCCGAAGGCGGCGTACAGCGTCGTCACGCCGTGGTCCGTCTCGGCCTCCGAGGCCCCCCGCGCAAGCCGGAGCAGGTCGGCGGCCAGCTTCTTGTCCGACAGCGGCGTCAACAGGTCCGTAGCCCCGAGCCGCGGGGAGGCGAAGCACTCGGCGGTCAGCTCCGGGAGGGCCTTGGGCCGCGCGGCGGGTGGGGCCTTCCCAGAGGCCGGGGCGTCCGGACCCGACCCGGTCGGTGCCAGGAACGGGAACGCCCTCCCCGCCGGGGGCCTCGGGCGGGCAGGGGCGGCGGACTCGGCTTCGCCCGTTAACCCGGCCCCCAAGGGGTCGGAACCGCCGTCGATCGCGTCGGGCGGCAGCCCCAGGATGTCTCGCTTCCAGGGAAAGGCGCACGCCTCGCCGTCGAGGACGAGCCGCTGCCAGAGCGCGGCGGTCGAGGGCGAGACGATCGCCACCCCGCCGCTGCGGCCGGCCGTGAAGTTGATGAGGCGGTTCCGCTTGGTGGTGTCGAGCAGGCTCTTCGTCCACCCGTCGATCCGGGCGTCCATATCGAACGGCATGAGTCAAAACCTTTCGCGGCAAGTCGGGACTCTCATCACCAGCGCATTACCGACAACTCGGGGGATCGCCCCGGCTCACGGGTGCCGGACGTTCCGGTCACGGCTCACGAGCGCGGACGCACTCTCAACCTACCAGCTTGTGTAGAACGAATCCGAACGCTCGGGCGACGAACTCGCGAAGATGTGGGCTCGACAAGTTGCTCGACATCGTCCTTGCCTGGTACGCGTAGTACTTCGATGAGTAGTGCGAAATCGCGACCCATCAAACTCTGAGATGGATAGCCACAGTCGTTTCCCGCCCTTTGTGCGTCATTTTCTCGCCCACCGGGCAAGTCTCTCTATGCCGGCCCGTTGAGCCGCCGGTCCCCATCCCCCTCGACTGACCGCGCCGCGGAGGTCGGCCCGCCCCTTACGGAGCGACCCGATGCCCCCGCGCCTCAAGCCCGCAACCGTACACCCTGCACTCGTGCCGCCCCGCCCCGACGACCAACTCCGCGTCGTCGCCGTCATCCTCGCCACCGGGCTTGCCCGGCTCCTCGCTGACCGCCCGATACTATCAGATTCCTGCACGAACGAGCTTGCTGTCTCCGCGCACAAGAGCGTTACTGTCCCCGACGCTTAACGCTTCCTCCGGAGACCCTACCGATGGCCACGCCCTCGCTCGCCGGCCGACTTGCCCGCCTGCCCACCCTGACCG
>JANYHV010000225.1 GCA_025362195.1 Fimbriiglobus sp.
GGCCGGCCCAGACGCCCCGTCGGGACCACCGGTCGAACCGACGCCAGGCGGAGTTCCACGGGCCGAACCGCTCCGGCAGGTCCCGCCACGGCGCGCCGGTCTTGGCAACCCAGAGGACCGCGTTCAGGAACATCCGGTCCAGGGCGGCGGGGCCGGGGCGGGTCGGGTCGGGAGCAACGCCCGGACCCGCTCCCAGTCGGCGTCCGAGATCTCGTGGCGGCGCATGGCAAACCCTCGGGGAGTGCCTAAAACTAGCGAAAAACCGTAGTCTGTCCACACGGCCTAGTCGGCGACCGTGACCGCGGGTCGGCGCTCGCCGAATTCCGCTGGGCGTCGAGGGTGTTGCCCGCAGCCACGCCGGTGTAACAGTGCTGGGCCGACCCGGCGTCGTCGGCCCCGCCCGAGCCGGGCGACGCTCCGACCGATGAAGTGGCCCCGTCGGCCTTTTCCGTGCGTCATTTCCCCGCCCGCAGGGCAAGTCTATTATTGCCGGCCCGTTAAGCCGCCGGTCTAACCCCCTTCGACTGACCGCGCCGCGGAGGTCGGCCCGCCCCGCCCGGAGCGATCCGATGCCCCCGCGCCGACCGACCGCCCCCGCACGCCCCGCGTTCCCGCCGCCCCGCCCCGACGACCAACTCCGCGCCGTCGCCGCCATCTTGGCCGCTGGACTCGCCCGACTTCGCCCCGCCTCACCGAAACTCTCCGATTCCGGCACGAACGAGCTTGCTACCGCCCCGCACAAGAGCGTTACTGTCCCCGACGCTTAACGCGTCCGCGACCCCCCGCCCCCAGGAGACCCCGATGGCCACGCCCTCGCTCGCCGGCCGGCTCGCCCGCCTGCCCACCCTGACCGCCGCGCAGCTCCGCAGCGAGTACGCCGCGCTCTACGGCGAGACCACCCGCTCCGGTAACAAGGCCTGGCTCGCCAAGCGGGTCGCCTGGCGGATGCAGCGCCTCGCCCACGGCGGCCTCTCGCCCGCTGCCCTGGCCAAGGCCGACGAACTCGCCGACGGGGCCGAGCTGCGGCTCAACCCCCCGCCCGGCCACGACCCCGCCGCCGCGCCGCTCGACACGCCGGCCGGGGAGGGCGGCGACGACCTGCCGCGCGACCCGCGCCTACCCGCCCCCGGCACCGTGTTGACCCGCCCCTACAAGGGCACCACGGTCCTCGTCGAGGTCCGCCGCGACGGCTTCCTTTACCGCGGCGAGCTGTACTCGAGCCTCTCCGCGGTGGCGACGGCCGCCACCGGCTCGCACCTCAACGGCTTCCGCTTCTTCCGCCTCGACAAGGAGTCCGCGTGACCGCCCCGACCGCCCGCCCCAAGGCCGCCCGCCGCGACCCACAGCCGCCGCCCGCCGACCCGGCCGGCACGCCGAAGGTCGTCCGCTGCGCCATCTACACCCGCAAGAGCACCGACGAGGGGCTGGAGCGGGAGTTCAACACCCTCGACGCCCAGCGGGACGCCGGCGAGGCCTACGTCCGCGCCCTCAAGCACGAGGGCTGGGTGGCACTGCCCGACCGGTACGACGACGGCGGCTGCACGGGGGCGAACCTCGACCGCCCCGCCCTCGCACGCTTGGTGCGCGACATCGAGGCCGGCCGCATCGACTGCGTGGTCGTGTACAAGGTGGACCGGCTGTCGCGCTCCCTGCTCGACTTCGCCCGGCTGATGCACTCCTTCGAGGCGAGGGGGACCGCGTTCGTGTCGGTGACGCAGCAGTTCCACACCGGCAGCAGCATGGGCCGGCTGGTGCTCAACGTGCTATTGTCCTTCGCGCAGTTCGAGCGGGAGCTGATCGCCGAGCGGACCCGCGACAAGGTGGCCGCGGCGAGGCGTAAGGGCCACTGGACCGGCGGCCGCCCGGTCCTCGGCTACGCGATTCAAGCCGGCCCCCGGCAGAACCGCCTGGTCGTCGTGCCCGACGAGGCGTCTCGGGTCCGCGATACCTATCGGCTCTACCTCGAACTCGGCTCGCTGCTGCCGGTCGTGCAGGAACTCGCCCGCCGCGGCTGGGTCAACAAGGCCCACGCGGTGCCGGATGGCAAGACGCG
>JANYHV010000271.1 GCA_025362195.1 Fimbriiglobus sp.
GTGGCGGGGTATACGGGCACTCGACCGACTGCTTCATTCCCGACACGCGCGAAGGCGAACCCGATGCCCGAAGCCCCCCGCTACTTCCACCCGCTGCAACACTACCCCGGCTTCCGCGACGAGGACGTCGCCATCTTCGACGCATTCCGGGCACCGGGGTTAGTCCCCGAAGCGGGCTTCATCACGGACTTCCTGGGCGTCCGCACGCGGTGCTCCTCGCTCGCCACGGGGCAGCGGGCCTTCGACGGCCAGGTGCTCGACATCCCAGTGCCCGGCGACTACCACGCGGAAGCCGTCGAGTACATCGGGTTACTCAAGAGCGTCCGCGCGGCGCGGGGCCGGTACGCGGTCCTCGAACTCGGGGCCGGGTGGGGGCCGTGGCTCGTGGCCGGGGCGTTCGCCGCCCGCCGCCACGGCATCGCGGACGTCCGCCTCGTCGGCGTCGAGGCCGACCCGCAGCACTACGCCTTCATGCGGCAGCACCTGGCCGACAACGGCATCGACCCGGACGCCCACACGCTACTGAAGGCCGCGGTCGGGACCGAACCGGGCCGCGCCCGGTGGCCCAAAATCCAGGACGCGGCCAACGACTGGGGGTCCCGCCCGGCCCGCATGACCGGCGACACGGCGGACGCCCGGGACGCCAACTACCTCGGCGGCCTGCTCGACGCGTACATCGACGTGGAGATCATCGACGTGGCGGACGTGCTCGTCCGGCAGTCGTGCTGGGACGTGGTGCACATCGACGTGCAGGGGTGGGAACTGGGCCTGTGCACCCGCGCCATGCCCCTGTTGTGCGACCGCGCCCGGTACGTCATCCTGGGCACCCACTCGCGCAAACTCGACGGCGACCTGTACGAACTCTTCCACCGCCACGGCTGGGTGTTGGAGCACGAGAAGCCGACCCAGATGGTCTTCACCGTCGGCGCGAAAGAACTCGAGAGCATGAACGTCGCCGACGGCACCCAGGTCTGGCGGAACCCCTCTCTGAGCGCGTAACCGGGGCCGGGTGGTCGAGGCCCGGCCGTTCCGTGGGCGGGGCCGCGACCGCCGGGGAAAAGCTTCGGCCGCCGCGGGATGCCGCGCCGCGGCCCCGTCAGTTCCCCATAATCGTGTCGAAGGCGGCGCGGAGGTCGTCGTAGGTTTGCGGCCGCTCGTCGGGGTTCTTGGCCAACATCCACAGGCACATGTCGCAACGGCGTTTACCACACGCCGACGCGCACGCTGACGTACTCCGGGGCCGGCCACCCGGCGGCGTTCCTGTTCACCGGCGACCGGCCGGCCGGCACGCCGCCGACGCAACTCGAGAGCCAGGGGCCGATGATCGGCATGATGCCGTGGCCGGCGTTCGAGACGGGCGAGTGCGTCGTCCCGCCGGGGTCGCGGCTGTACCTGTACAGCGACGGGGCGCACGAGATTCACAAGACCGACGGCACCGACTGGGCGTACCCCGAGTTCGTCCGGACGTTCACCGACCTGGTGACGCAAACCCCGGCGACGGTCATGGACGACCTGCACCGGCAGATCATCGCCATGAACGGCTCGCCGGTGCTGGACGACGACTTCTCGATCCTGGACGTGCGGTTCGTCTAACGGCGTCACGCGGCTTTGCGGAGCCGGCGCAGGCCGAACCCGGCGGCCCCGAGGGCCAACAGGACCACAGCCGGCGGGGCGGGGACGGCCGGGAGTTGCGGGCTGTCCGCGGCGGCGTCGATCAGCACCCGGGACACGGCGGCGTACCCGGCGTCGTTCAGGTGGACGTAGTTGATGTTGTCCGCCGGGTACCGGTCGATCAGGGTCAACTCGCGCTCGCGGCCGAGGACGACCGGGTAGAAGTTGACGAACTTGGCCCCGTAAGCCGATCCGACGGCCCCGATCGCCTGGTTCAAGCCCTGCAGCGCCGGGGCCGCCAGCGAGGCGAGCGGGTGGTTCGGGTTGCCGCCGTAGGGATTGTGGTACCCGATCACGTACAAGTCCGCGTCCGGCAGCCGGCCGCGCACGTCGGCGAGCAAACCGCTCAAGTTCCCCGCGGCCGTCTGGATCGTCTGGCCGACGACTTGCGCCTGGGCACCGGGCGGCAGCGCCAGGAAGTTGGGGTCGTCCCCCACGTTCGACAGGTCGTTGGCCCCGAGTTGCACCGTGACGAACTTGATGTCGCGGCCCTGGGCCAAGGCCCCGTCGATCATCGCGTTCATGTAGTCCCGCTGCGTGATCGCGTACGCCGGGGCGAACGGCGCGTACCGGCTGTTGAGCGTGATCCCGTCGGTCGAGGCGCGGTCCGAAACTTTACCGGTGAAGAAACTCCGACTCGTTTCGCCGTTGATCGCCGTGTTAATGACCGCCGGCCGTGCGCCCAGGCGAGACCCGAGGAAGTCGGCGAACGGGGCGACATACCCGCGGTCGCCGTTCGACGGGTTGCGCGTGCGGTCGGTCTCGCCGAAGGCACTGGAATCCCCAACGGCCAGGTAGATGAAGTCGGCCCGGGCGGACGTTCCGACCGCCAACGCGAGGACGACGAACAGGCTGCGGACGAACATGCAGAACCCTCCTGGTTTTGCGACGATCACAATGTCGTCGCCCGCACATCTTACGACCGGAACTTTGAGGTCCAAGCGTTAAAATCGTCAGAATTGGAAGAATATTACCGACACGGCGGTGCCCGCGAATTCGAGGGTTGCCGGAAGCTGACCGACGGGCGGCACCGTCAGTTCCCCATAATCGTGTCGAAGGCGGCGCGGAGGTCGTCGTAGGTTTGCGGCCGCTCGTCGGGGTTCTTGGCCAGCATCCACAGGCACATGTCACAGACGATTTGCGGCAAGTCCGGGACGTGGACGGCCGGGGACGCGACCGGCGTGTTGATGTGGTGGAAGATCATCTGCATGCGGTTGCGGCTGTCGAACGGGAGCTTTCCGGTCAGGGCCTCGTAAAAGGTCACGCCGAGC
>JANYHV010000274.1 GCA_025362195.1 Fimbriiglobus sp.
GGCAAGAAGGGGCTGGCCGGGGCGGTCAGCGGGTCGGAACACGACGGCGAGCGCGACCCGCGGGTGAAGTTCATCGGCTTCCCGATGCGCGAGTGCCTCGACGTGTCCCTGCGCGACGCGCCGTTCGACCCGGCCCCGTACGAAGCCGAGTGGGAGAGCCTGCTCCGGGAACACGGCCGCAAGATCGGCACGCTCATCACCGAACCGTACCTGGGCGGCGGCGGCTCGTACCACCCGCCCAAGGGTTATTTGCACTCCCTCGAACGCTTCTGCCGGCGGCACGACATCGTCTTCATCCTCGACGAGGTGCAAGCCAACTTCGGCCGCACCGGCGCGATGTTCGCCTACGAAACCTACGGCCTCCGCCCGGACATTGTGGTCCTGGGCAAGGGCCTCGGCAACGGCGTGCCGGTCGCGGCCGCGGTCGGGCGGCGCGACCTGTTCGACGCCCTCGGGTACGGCGAAGGCTCCGACACCTGGAGCGCGAACCCGCTGAACTGCGCCGCCGTCCTCGCCACGCTCGACGAGTTCGCCGCCCGGGACGTGCTCGGGGCGGCCCGGGAAAGTTCGGCGGTCCTCGAAGCGGGGCTGGTCGGTTTGAAGGCGTTGCCGTTCGTCGCCCACGTCCGGGGCGAATTCAACGGCATGGTCTGGGGCGTGCAGATGGGCGACTTCGACGGCGTCCCGGCAAGCGAGTGGGCCAACCGCTTCGTCCACGCGGCGTACCTCGGCGACCGGACCCCGGGGGGCGACGGCGTCCACCTCCTCGGGCCGTTGGCGAAGACCGTCGTGCGGATTTCTCCGCCGCTCGTCATCACCCCGGCCGAGTGCCGGGACGCCATCGCCCTCCTCCACCGCACGGCGGCACGCCTCGTCGATCCCGGAGCGAGCACGCGATGAACTTCGAGATTCTCGACGACGCCCTGTTCCGGCTCGCGGCGGCACTCGGCACCGACACGTTGTTCCTCAACCCGTTGATCGCCGTCGTCCTGTTGGGGATCACCTGCGGGTCGATCGGCTCGACCGTGGTCGGCAACCGCATGGCCTTCTTCAGCGACGCGATGGCCCACACCGCGTTCGCCGGCGTCGCCCTGGCGGTGCTCTCGGTGATCTTCTTCGCCGGCATCCGCACGACCCGCGGGGCCGACCCGTACCTGTGGGTCGTGCTGCCGGTCATGATCGGCACCGGCACCGTCGTCGGCGTTCTGATGACGGCCGCCCGCGAGCGGACCGGGTTGACGAACGACACGGTCATCGGGGTCTTCTTCGCGGCGGCGGTCGGCCTGGCGTCGATGGTCCTGCCCGAGGTGCGGAAGGTCGTCAACATCGACCCCGAGCAGTTCCTGTTCGGCTCGATCTTGTTCGCCCGGGCGGAAGACCTGGTGCTGCTCGCCGGGCTGTGCGTCGTGACGGTCGGGCTGGTGGCCTGGCGGTACAACGCCTGGGCGATGGCGGCCATCAACCCGAGCCTGGCGAAGTCCCGCGGCATCGCCGTCCGGTTCGACACGTACCTGTTCGCCGTCCTGCTCGCGCTCGTCGTCAACGTCGCGCTGCGGTCGGTCGGCATCTTGCTGATCAACGCCCTGCTCGTGGTCCCCGCGGCCGCGGCGGCGAACGTCGCTCGGAACACCCGGGAGGTCTTCGCCTTTACGCTCCTGGGGACCGTCGCCGCGTGCGTCCTCGGCCTGTGGCTGAGCCAGTCCGTGACGCTGCCGATCGGCCCCGGGGAGGGCCTGGGGCTGACCCCGGCCGGCACGATCGTCGTCCTGTGCGTCCTCGGCTTCGTCGGCACGATGGCGGCCGGCGCGGTCCGGCCGCGGCGAACCCCGGTCCCCGCCGGCCCCCGGTGAACACCGCGCCCCGCCGGTGCGTACCATGAAGGTTGGGCGACCCCGCCAACCCCGGAGAGCTGAACCGTGTTCCGCGACGTTCAAGACTTTGTGCTGAACTTCAGCTCGATCCTCTGGGAAGCCATGCCGTTCATCGTCCTCGGGGCGATCATCGCGGGCATCCTCGAAGAACTCCTCCCCCAGACCCTCATCGCCCGGCTCATGCCCAAGTCGGCGCTGCCGGCGGTCATGATCGGCGGGGCGCTCGGCCTGATCTTCCCGATGTGCGAGTGCGGCATCGTCGTCGTCATGCGCCGCCTGCTCCGCAAGGGGCTGCCGCTGTCGTGCTGCGTGTCGTACATGCTGGCCGGGCCGATCGTCAACGTGATCGTGCTGTTCAGCACCTACGTCGCCCTCGACCCGCACTACGGCTGGCCGGCCGTGGCGTTGCGGGCGGGCATCGGGTACTTCATCGCCTGCGTCACCGGTTTGGTCGTCCACGCCGTCCACCTGCGCGTCGGCACCGCGGCCCTGCTCAAGGAAGTCGCGGTGCCGCCCGCCTCGGCCAAGTCGATCTCCCTGACGGTCATCGACGGCCCTGCGGCGGCCGACGAACCGGAGCCGAAGAAGTCGGTGATGCAGCGGCTCGACAACATCTCCGCGACCGCCTTGCACGACTTCATGGACATCACCGTGTTCCTCACGCTCGGGGCGATTCTGGCCGCGTTCGCCAAGATGCTCGTCACGCAGGAGGACATCCAACTGCTGAGCCGGGACATGCCGTACCTGGCGATCCCGGCGATGATGGCCCTGGCCGTGGTCTTGTGCCTGTGCAGCGAGGCGGACGCGTTCGTGGCGGCGAGCTTCACCGAAATGAGCCTGTCGTCGAAGATGGCGTTCCTCGTCCTCGGGCCGATGCTCGACCTGAAATTGCTGCTGATGTACACCCGCGTGTTCCGCTGGAAGCTGATCGCCACCATCGTCACCTGCACGATTTCGCTGACCCTGGTGTCGTCGATTGTTCTGCACCAGGTGTACGACCCCCTGCCCCTCACGGCCGGGGGTGCGCCGCCGACACCAGTGCTGCCGCCGGCCGCGCCAAGTCCGACCCCTTGACCCCGCACCACGGCCCCGCCCGCTCTCGGAGTTCCCGTCATGGACCACATCGGCGACGACCACGGCGGTCATGATCACGGCGACGGCCACGCGCACGGGCACGGCCTGAGCGACTACTACCTCGAACAACTCGTCACGGTCTTCGTGTGCGGGGCGATGGGCCTCACGGCCGTGCTCATGTACACCTTCGGCCGGCTCGATGTGATCCTGATCCCGGCGCTGCGGCCGTGGGTTCTCGCCGGCGGCATTGCCTTGCTGGTGGTGACGGCCGTCCGGGCCGTCTCCCTGTGGCGGTCGGTGAGCGCGACCCGGGACGACCACGACCACGGCACGCCCGGGCACGTCCACGGGCCGGACTGCGGGCACGACCACGCCCCCGGGGACCACGCCCACATGCCCGGCGGCATCTACCTCAAGACGATCCCGCTCATGATCCCGCTGCTCATGTTCGTCATGGGCATGCCGAACAGCTCCGGCTTCAGCATGGAGAACATCAACAGCCGGCTCGGCAAGGCCGTGGCCCTCGGCGAACTCCAGGACGTGGCGGCGAAGTCCGGGGACACGCTGACCCTCGACTTCGGCGAGTTGAACATGTCCGCCTACGACCCCGGCAAGCGGGACGCCTACGAAGGCCGTAAGGTCCGGGTCACGGGGCAGCTCAAGAAAGTGTCCGAGAAGGACTACGAGTTGTTCAAGCTCAAAATGACCTGCTGCGCCGCCGACATGATCCCGCTCAAGGCCCGCATCAAGAGCGAGATCGTCATTCCGCAGTCGCAGTTCCCCGACCACCAGTGGGTGACCGTCGAGGGGCAGTTGCAGTTCGTCGAGATTCCCGAGAAGAAGATGTTTCTGCCGGTCATCCGCATCGGCGGCAAGGGCGGCCTCGGCTTGCAAAAGGCCCAACCCGAGTAGGCCGGACTACCCCGGCTTCGTCGGCGCGTAGCGGCGAAGGAGCGCGGCCAGCATGATCGCCCCGCCGACGAGCGACCAGCCCGTCGGCGTTTCCTTTTCGGGGACGAGCAGGTACGCCCAGAGCGGATTCAGCACCGGTTCGAGCAGGGTGATGACCCCGGCCTCCTGCGGCCGGACGTGCTTCAACCCCGTCGTGAACAGCCAGTACGGGGCGGCCAACTGCACCACGCCGAACAGGGCGATCCACGCGAGTTGCGGCCCGGTCGGTAAACCGAGCGTGTCGAGAAAGCCGCGGGTGCCGTGCTGCGACCACAGGTAGACGCCGATGACGCCCGCGCTGCCGACCATGTTCAACAGGCTCAGCCAGGTACTCGACTCGTCCCGCAGCGCGCTCAGGAACAGGATCACGGCGGCGTAAGCCATGCCGCTCCCGACCGCCATCGCCAGGACCAGCACTTCGTCCCGGGAAGTCCCGCCGTCGCGGGGCCAGTTGCCGACGACGATCACCAGCGCCCCGAGTAGCCCGAGGATGACCGCTTGCAGGCTGCGGCCGTCGCCCTTCTGGCCGAGCAGAAACACGGCGGCCAAGTAGACCCAGAACGGCGCGGTATTTTGCAACAGAATAGCGTTCGCGGCGTTGCCCAGGCCGAGCGAAGTAAGGTACAGGCCGCTCATCGTGCCGAAGCAGACGACCATGCCCGCCATCGCCGGGCGGAACCGCACGTCGGCCCGGCGGACCAACGGCACCAGCGCCAACCCGGCGAACAGCCCGCGGTAAAAGGCCACGAGCAGCGGCGACAGCGTCGGCTCGTCCAGGCCCAGCCCCAACGGCTCGCCGAGGACGCGCAGGAAAACGCTGCTCAAACTCCACAACACCGCGGCGGCCACGATCATCGCCCGCGGCGAAATCAGGCGTGCGGCCCGGGCCGCGTCGGGGGAAGTCCGGTCGCCGGAAGACTGGGGCGGTGAGGTGGTCACGCGAGGTACCGGACGCGCAAGTCCTTGAGACAGGCGCGCAGGCTCTCGGAGTGCATCCGGCCGTCGCGGGTGCCAGTGGCGTCGGCGAGGTCGAAGCGGACCGCCCGGACTTGCGGCAGCGCCAAAGCCAACGCCACGGGCGTTTCGAGGTGCGCGTCGGGCCGCTGACCGTCGCCCTTGCCCGCATACCCGCCGAAGGTCACTTCCAGCGGCAGCGACAGCAGCTCGAACAGCACGACGAGGCGGTAGAGGCCGATGGCGTCCCGCGGCACGGAGGCCCGCGGGTGGTCGCCGGTCAGGACTTCGAGTTCCACGGCCGAGAACTGGAACCCGGCGCGGACGAGGTTGTCCGCGAACACGAGCGGGCTGTACGTGTGGTCTTCGGCGGTCAGGTAGTCCCCCCAGGGCTGGGCGATCCCCAGGATCCACGAGCAGTCGGCGTCCACCGTGCGGGCCGCTTCCATGATCCGGGCGGCCAGCCGGAGGCGGTCGTCCTCGCCGAGGCCGAAGGCGTCCTGGTGGTTGAACCCCGAGCAGATTTGCCAGCTCCGGACGCGCTCCTGGTAGCGGCGCAAGACCGCTTCGGCGAAGCCGCACAGGGCGTCGGCCAGGTCGGCGTACTCGCCGCCGGCGGCGTTGACGACCCACGCGGGGAAGCGGCCGTCGGCCAGGTCGATGACCGGGCCGATGGTCACGTCGAGGCCCGCGGCGAACGCCCAGGTGACGAGTTCGTCGAACGCCGCCCAGTCGTAGTCGGCCCGCCGCGGCTCGACCCGCGACCAGTCGGGGACGAGCTTGACCGACGTGAACGTGGCGGCGAACGCGGCCCGCTGGTCGGGCGGCGGCACCTGCGACAGCGTGCAATCGAGGCGGGTTTCGAGCGGCCCGTTCTCGCCGACGCGGGTCAGCAACAACTGGTCCGCGAAGCTCGCGCTGAGGCGTTCGCCGGCCGCGTTCGCGCGGTTGAGCGCGTCGAGGGCGAATCCCGGGGCCGAGGCGTGGTCGGGCGCGAGGACTGCTTCGCCGAACCGCCGGGTCAGCGCCCGGAGTTCGAGGCGGTCCTGGGGTTCGACGGACAGGCCGATCGCGTCCCACTCGGCCGCCTGACAGCGGACCTGGTTGACCTTGCCGCGGGCCAGTTCGACGAGCAAGTGGTACGGTTCGGCCCGCTCGCGCAGGGTGGTCGAGAGGCAGATTTCGGACCGGCCCGTCGCCATCGGCCAGGGCACGAGCAGGAAGCCACTTTCGTTCGCGTCCTTGGTCAGCGTCAGGCGGTCCTTGTCGAGGGTGCGGCGGGTCGGGGCCGGGGCCATGTCGTACCCGCCGGCCAGCGCGGCCGAGTGCAAGCAGGCCGCGAGGGCGGCGGACGGGGACGGCGGGACGATGAAAGCGACGCTACCCATGACCGTCCGAGCGCAGAGTGTGGGGGGTGTCGGGCGGCCCGACGCGGCCGAAGAATCGGCCGCCTGGGAAGAGGGAATTGTACGGACCGGCGGCGAACCCGGTCAACGCCCTATTGCGAAAGTCCGGCGTCGGACCGCGCGGTGATGGTCAGGCCGTACCGGTCGGCCAGGGCGATCGTCTCGGCCTCGTCCAGGAAGATCGTCCGGGCCGCCTCGATGGCCAGGACCTTGGCCCCGGCGCGGTACATCGTCTCGATCGTCTCGCTGCCGACGGTCGGCACGTCGAACCGGCGGTCCTGCTGCGGCTTGGCCACCTTGACGACGACGAACCCGCCGCGGCCGCACAACTGGCCGGCCCGCAGGATCGCCTGGTCGGTCCCCTCGATGGCTTCCACGGCGAGGACGGCCAGTTCGCGGACCATGACGCTTTGGCCCACGTCGAACCGGCCCATCTCCTTGGCCAGACCCCAGCCGAAGCGGATGTCGGCTTCTTCTTGGGCCGTCGGGGGCCGCTTGGTCAACACGCCTGGTCGCACGAGTAACTCCGGGCAAAGGTCCAGGGCCGAGACGCAGTGCAGGCCGGCCCCCTCGAACTCCCGGATGACGCTCAACAGCAGCGTGTCGTCGCGGTGGTCGGACCGGCTGCGGAAGTACCAGACGCGCAACGCCCGCCAGTCGGGGATCAGGCGGACCAGCCGCCACGGCCGGAAGTAGTGGTGCTTGTGGACCTTGCCGGCCATCGTCCACCGCGTCACCCCGCCGCCCTTGAAGGTGCGGATGATGAACCCCAGCGACATCCGCCGCATGACCCGGTACTCGGTACACAGCGCGACGAGGGCCGGGTCGGCCAGCCCGGCCAGCCCGACGCACACGACCGGGATGCCGGCCTCGCGCGCCCGCCGGGCCACGGCCAGCGGAAACCGCCCGGCCCCGGCGACCAGCCCGATCGGCTCCCGGGGGGTCATGACGGGGCGTCTCGCAGGCCGAGGGATTCTTTGATCTGCTCGACGTCTTTGCGGAGCTGCGGCAACTTGATGAGGTGCATGTAAATCTTCATCATGTCACGGTCCGGCAGGGCCGGCGTGCCCAGCACCCGCCCGCCCGCGGGGATGTCCTTGTGGACGCCCGACTTCGCCAGAATGGTCACCCGGTCGCCGATGATCGTGTGGTCCGCGATGCCGACCTGCCCGGCCATAATCACGTGCTCGCCGGTCGTACACGACCCGCCGATGCCGACCTGACTGGCGAGCAAGTTGTGCTTGCCGATGCGGCAGTTGTGCGCCACCTGAACCTGGTTGTCGAACTTGCTCCCCTCGCCGATCACGGTCGGGGAGAAGGTGCCGCGGTCGATCGTCGTGCTGGCCCCGATTTCGACGTCGTCCCCGACGATCACGTGGCTCAGTTGGGGGACTTTGACGTGCCGCCCGCCGGCGGTCCGGTAGCCGAAGCCGTCGGCCCCGATGACGCTGTTGGCGTGGACGACGACGCGGTCGCCGAGGACCGTGTCGTCGTACAAGACGACGTGCGGGTAGAGCACGACGTCGGCCCCGAGGCGGCAGTTCTGGCCGACGACGACGCCGGCGTGCAGGACGCACCCGCGGCCGATCACGGTGCCGTCCCCGACGACGGCGAACGGCCCGACGGTCACGTCCGCGTCCAGAACCGCCCCGGGGTGAACGGCCGCGGCGGGGTCGATGCCGCGCGGGCGGGCCGGCTGCGGGCCACGCAAACGGAGGACGACCAGGGCGAAGGCGAGCAGGGGGTCGGCGACTTCGATCACGGTCCGGCCGTGGGGGGCCAGACCCGGGGGGACGAGGGCGGCCGTCGCCGGGCAGGTCTTCCAGGCGCTGAGGTTGCGCTCGCCGTCCACGAAGGTCAAGTCGCCCGGCCCGGCCTCGCCGAGGGGTCGCGCGGAGCGGAGCACGGTCGCCCCGTCGCCGACGACTTCCCCGCCCGTCCACTGGGCCACCTCAAGAACAGTCACAGCCACGCGGAAAACCTCGCCGCCCGAATGCCGGTCACGCCCACTGAACCGACAGGGTAGCCCGCGCGCCGCCCCATCGACAAGTCCAATCAGCCGGCCCGGTCCGGGAACCTGCCGCCGGCCTGCTCCGCCAGCGCCTCCGCGAGAGCGGCCTGCGCCGCCGTCAACTCGCCGTCGGCCGTGCCCCAGACGAGACAGACCAGGTCCGGGCCGGACCGCCGGACGGTCACCATTCCCGCGGCGAACCCCAGGCGGAGTTCCTGCCAGTCGGCCGGCGGGACCTCGCCCGGGAAGGCCGGCAGGCCGTCGATCATCTTGACCGCCGGCACCCGGCCCCGCGCCGCCAATTGCTCGACGAGGCGGGGCCAGTCGAGGACCGGCGGGGCCGCGAATTCGATCCGTCGTTCGATCCCCACAACAACTCCTCGACGCGGGACGCGTTACTTGTCGGTGCCGGCCTTGACCTTGATGATCTCTTCGAGCCGCTTCTTCTGCTCGGCGGTCAGAATCTTCGACCGCTCTTCGGACATTTTCGCCTTCTGCTCTTTGATCTGGACTTCGAGCTTGTCGATCTCGACGTTGTACTTGCCCTGGAGTTTGTACACGTTCTGCTTCTGCGCGTCGGTCAGGCCGAGTTGGCCCCAGTACGTCGGCAGTTGGCCCTTCGACTTGACCGCCGGCTCCTTCACCTCGGCCTTCTTGTCGTCCTTTTTATCGGCTTTCTCCTGACCGGTCACCCCGGTCATCGACAGCACCAGAGTCAGCCCCACCAGGCAAGACGTCGCGCGGAACCAGTTCATAACAGTACCCCGTTCACGAGAGTAAATTGCTCGTCCAAGGGAACACCCCTCGGAGCGACTCCGCTAGCTGAACGGATGTCAAGATTGGACGCAAGGACAATCCAGCAAACGCACCGATTTTTTCGCCCACCCCCGCCGGACAGGCCAGACTGACCGCCGGCGGTCGCCGCCGTACCATCACCGCATGACACTCGCGGTTCACATCTCCGACGGCGTCCTGCTGCCGGCCTGGCAACTCCTGGGGGCGCTCGTGGCCGTCGGGTTCCTCGCCTACGGGGCGCGCCGCATCGGCGAGGACGAAGTCCCACGCCTCGGCGTGATGACGGCGGCGTTTTTCGTCGCCTCGCAGATTCACTTGCCGGTCGCCGGCATCGGCTCGGCGCACCTGCTGCTCAACGGGCTGATGGCGGTCGTGTTGGGCCGGCGGGGGATGGTGGCCATCGGCATCGGGTTGACCCTGCAAGTGCTCCTGTTCGGCCACGGCGGGTGGAACACCCTCGGCGTCAACTTCGCCGTCTACACCCTGCCGACGCTGGGCGTGCGACCTCTCTTGCGCGCGGCCGTCGGCTCCACAACCCTCCGCCGGCCCGGGGTGCGCTTCGGCGTGTCGTTCGCCGCCGCGGGTCTACTGCTCGCCACATTGGCGGTGGCGTGCCAGTGGGCGTGGTGCCGGTTCGGCTTGCGCGAAAGTCTCCCGGCGAGCCTGGAAGAATCGTGGCTGGTCCGGCCGGAGGTGATCGCCGGGATATTGGCGGCATCGGCGGCGGCGGCGTGGCTGGAACGCCGGCTCGAACGCGACCCCGTCTACCCCGTCGGCCTGTGGCTCGGCGGCGGGGTGGCGTACCTGACGGTCGCGCTCAACGTCCTCGTGCTGGCGTTCGGCGGGCGGGAAGGGATTAGGGACGTGGCCGGGGTCGTCTTCCTGGCTAACCTGCCAGTCATCGTCGTCGAGGCCGTGGCGATGGGCTTCGTCCTGGCGTACCTGCACCGGGCCAAGCCCGAGTGGCTGACCGCGCGTTAGTGCCGCTTCGGGAAGATTTCGTCGAACGGCACTTCCCAGTTGGCGATGCCGACGCCGACGGTCACCGTCTGCTTGACGGCGTTCACCCGCTGGACCTTGCCCGGCGCGTCGAAGCGGCTGACGTGGACCTGGTCGCCCGGCTGGAGTTTCGTCCGCATCTCCTGGAGCGCGGCCAGGTCGGCCGCCTCCTGCGTGATCGCCGACTTCATCCGCTCGTACTCGGCGCGCGACTTGTCGGCCTCGTGTTGGGCGGCGAGTGCGGCGTCGCGGGCCTTCTCGGCCTCCTCGCGCAGTTCTTGCAGCCGCGTCAACTCGGAGGTCTTGCCCTTGCGACGCTTCAAATATCGGCGGGCGCGCTTGAGGAGTTCCTTCGGCAATTTCAGGCGTTTGGCGATCTGAATCGCGTTGCTCATGCCGAACTGACCGATGTGCAGGCGGTACGTCGGCCGCAGGGTTTCGATGTCGAACTCGACCGCGCCGTTCTCCGCGCTCTCGTTGTTGAAGGCGTACGTTTTGAGGTCGCCCAGGTGCGTCGTGACGATGCCCCGGCACCCGGTCAGGACGAGTTCGTCGAGGATCGCCCGGCCGAGTGCCGCGCCTTCCGTCGGGTCGGTGCCCGCGCCGAGTTCGTCGAGCAGCACGAGGCTCTTGTCGGTGGCCTGCGAGAAGATCGTGGCGATCCGCGAGATGTGCGAACTGAACGTGCTCAGCGACTGTTCGAGGCTTTGCTCGTCGCCGATGTCCGCGAAAATCCGATCGAAGACCGGCACCAGGCTGCCCTCCCCGGCCGGGATGTGCATGCCGCACAGGGCCATCAGGCTGAGCAGCCCCGTCGTCTTGAGCGTGACCGTTTTGCCCCCGGTGTTCGGCCCGGTGATGATGAGCAGGTTGAACCCCAGCCCCAGGCGCAAGTCGATCGACACGACCTGCCGGCGGCTCTCCGGCGGGTCGGCCCGGAACAGGTTCAGCAGCAGCGGGTGCCGGGCGTCGCGGAGCCAGAGGCGGCCGTCGGTATTGATGTCCGGGGCGGTCATGTTGAACTCGCGGCCGAAGCGGGCCTTGGCCGTCAGCAGGTCGAGCTTGGCGATCACGTCCAGGGCGTTGATGAGCGGCCGCGCGACCCGGCCGACTTCCGCGCTGAGCCGGCGCAACACCCGCTTGACCTCGCGGTCCTCCTCGGCCTTCAGCGTGACTCGCTCGACGCTCAGGTTGGCGACGCTGGCCGGCTCGATGAAGACCGTTTCGCCGGTGGAACTGACGCGGTGGACGACGCCGGTGATCTTGTGCCGGTGGTTGGCGGACACCGGCAGCACGTAGTGGTCGCCGTTGACGGTCGCGTTCGGGTAGCTCAAGATTTTCCGCAACTCGGGGTCGCGGAGTAGCCGCTTGACCTCGGCCTTGACCTTCTCTTCGAGGTCGTAGAGCTTCTGGCGGACGGCGGCGAGTTCGCGGCTGGCCGTGTCGAGGACGTGGCCGCGGCCGTCGAGGCACGCGCCGATGGTCTTGGCCGTGACGCCGAGGTCTTCGATGCCGCCGAGCAGGTCGATGAGGCCGGCGTGCCGCTGGTCGAGCCGCATCCTGTAGCGGTACATCGCCCCGGTGCAGGTCAGCGTCTCGGAGACTTGGAGGAGTTGTTCGGCGCTGAGCATGGTGCCGATGGCGGCGCGGCGGACGGTGAGCCGCACGTCGTGGAAGCCGCCGAACGGCGGGGACTGGTTGGCCGTCAAGGCCATGACCATCTCGCCGACGAGTTCTTGCTCCTTGCGGACGGCGGCGAGCGGGGTGAGCGGCTCAACGTGCCGGGCGAGTTCGCGGCCCAGGGTCGTCGAGGCGTAGCCGGCGAGGAGTTCGCGGACCTTGTCGAACTCGAGCAGCCCGAGCGTGTGGGCGTCCATCATCGGCGGGGACTCGATCCTGGTGGCGATCATGCGGGGGAGACAGCGCCGCCGCGCCGCGGGTTCGCGCGGGCGGAGCAGTGTCATCCTACATACCGCCGGCGACTTTTCCGAGGCCGGCCGCCGGCGGTTTGACGCCTTCCGGCTTCCAACTCTCGACGAACAATCCCGAGTCCTTGGGTGCCTCGAACTTCGTCGGCCGGGGTTTGTCGGCCGGGCCGTAGCAGGTCTTGAACTTGTCGGCCGTCAGCTCGTAAATGCCGTGGACCTTCTTGCCCTTCTCCCGGCCGTCCACGACGGTCAGGGTGAACGAGTTGGTCGCGGCGTCGAGGGCGATTTCGCCGGTGAACAGCCGCAGGTGCAGGTTCTTGACGGGGTCGGACAGCGTGTACATGCGGTACTCGGCGTCCTTGACGACGAGCGTCAACGCCTCGCGCTCCTTGGGGTTCGCCATCTGTTCGGCCCCGTCGAACTGGATCGACTCGCACTTCCAGAAGCCCTTGAGCTTCTTGAGCTCGTCCGACACCGCCGGTGCGGCGACCGGGGCGGGGGCCTGGGCGAAAACGTGGCCGGCGAACAAGCTGGTGGCGAACGTCGTGACGAGCATGAGTCGCATCGCGGCGTCTCCCGGGGGTGGCGGATTTTGCCCGGTTATGGCCGCGACCCGGCGGGGCGTCAAGCGGAGTTCGAGCGATAGAATGCCGGCATGAGCGAGCGCGTGGACGTGCTGATTCTCGGCGGCGGCATCATCGGACTGAGTTGCGCCGTTGCCCTGGCGGACGCGGGCCTGCGCGTCGAAATCATCGAGCGCGGCGCGTTCGGCCGGGAGGCGTCGTGGGCCGGGGCCGGGATCGTGCCGCCCGGCGACTTCGACCGCGCGCCGACGCCCCTCGACAAGCTCCGCGCCTACGGGGCAACGCACTTCGCCGATTTCTCGAAGCGACTGCTCGCCGAGACCGGCATCGACAACGAGTTCACCGTCTGCGGCGGCATCGAATTCTTGACGCCCGACGAAGCCGCCGAGTACCCCGCCCTGTGGCGAGCGGAGGGATTGGCCGTCGAACGCCTCGACGACGGGTGCCGAGGCGTCGTCACCCCCCCGGGCCTGTCGGCGTGGCACCTCCCCGGCTTCGCCCAGGTCCGCAACCCGCGGCACCTGCGGGCTTTGATCGGTGCGTGCGAACGGCGTGGAGTGCGCATGACGCCAGGTACCGCCGTGCGGGGCTGGCAGTTTCGGGACGGAGTCGTTACGGGTGTGACGCTCGCGGACGGTGGATTACGGACGGCCCGTCAGTACCTAGTCGCGGCCGGGGCGTGGGCGAACGACCTCCTCGCGCCGCTCGGCCAGTCGCAGCGGGTCCACCCGGTCCGCGGGCAAATCGTACTCTTCCACGGCCGGCCGGGGTTGGTGCCGCACGTTCTCCTCTGCGGCAAGCGGTACGTCGTGCCGCGGCGCGACGGCCGGGTTCTCGTCGGCTCGACGGAAGAACCGGAGGCGGGCTTCACCAAGGGCACCACGCCCGCCGGAACCGCCGCCCTGACGGCGTTCGCCCGCGACCTCGTACCGGGTCTGCGGGATGCCGAAGTCGAGGCGGCGTGGAGCGGCTTGCGGCCCGGGTCGTTGGACGGCGTGCCGACGATTGCGCGGGTCCCGGGGCACGACAACGTGATCGCCGCGGTGGGCCACTTCCGCGCCGGGATTCAACTCTCGCTCGGCACGGCGGCGCTGGTCCGCGCGCTGGCGAGCGGCGCGGATTCGCCCATCGACCCGGCCGGGTTCGCGTTCGACCGGTCGCCCGGTTCGACGGCCCGGCCGACGTTCCGGTCCTGATTCGCACAACTTCCCGTTGGTCGGAACGTGGGTCACTTCCCGATAATAGCCTCATGGAAGTACACGACCAACGGTCGAAGCTGCGGCAACTCGCGGACGACTTCGCGTGGCTGGAAGGCCATTGCCTGAAGCAGCCCGAGTTGGCCGACCACGCCGCGCACCTGCGCATGGCCGCGGCCCTGACGCGGAACGTCGTCGGCCCGTCCGCGGAGGCCCAGCCGCCGAAGCCGTTGTTCCTGGCGGTCGTCGGTGGGGCCGGCGCGGGCAAGAGCACGGTCGTGAACTTCCTGGCCGGGAGTGTCGTCGCCGAAGCCAACCCGCAGGCCGGGTACACGCGGCACCCGACCGCCTTCCTGCCCGCCGCCCTCGGCTCGACCTGGCCGACGACGCTCGGGTTCCTCGGCCCGCTGACTCGACTCACCGAGGTCAAGCCGGCCGACCTCGACGAGGACGTTTATCAGGTCCGCCGCATCCCGCCGCAATCGGGCGCGGACCCGCTCGGCGACTTCGTCATCTGGGACTGCCCGGACATGACGACGTGGGCCTCGACCGGGTACGTCGGCCGGCTCATGGAGGTCGTCGGCCTGGCCGACGTAGTCGTCTACGTCGCGTCCGACGAGCGGTACAACGACGCCGTGCCGACGGAGTTCCTGCACCACGTCGTCCGCGCCGGCAAGGCGGTCGTCGTCGTCCTGACGAAGATGCGCGACGGGGACGCCGACGCACTGACCGAGCACTTCCGCCAAGAAGTCCTCGGCCGGCTGCCGCGCGGCGAGGGCGGCGAAATCCCGCCGATCCCGTGCGTCGCCGTGCCGAACCTGGCCGCCGAAGTCCGCAAGGATCCGGGGGGGCTGGGCGCGAAGTACCGCGTCGCCCTGTTGAACCAACTGCTCGCGCTGTGCCCGACGCCGGAGGCGACCCGCGCCCGCACCACCCGCAACGCGCTGGTCTACCTGCAAACCGCCGGCGACGGGCTGCTCGACGTGGCCCGCCGCGACCTGACGGAACTCGACCTGTGGCGCGGCCTGGTCGAGGCCGGCCGGGCGGACTTCGAGAAGCGGTACGCCCGCGAGTTCCTGTCCGGCGAGACCTTCCGCCGCTTCGACCGGACCCGCGAGCAGGTCGTCGAGATGCTCGAACTGCCGGGGCCGGGCAAGGTGATCAGCGCGACCCTCGCCCTGCTCCGCCTGCCGTACCGCTACGCCCGGGACTTCGTCGCCCGGCTGCTCGCCCGGCCGGAGATGCCGACCCAACCGGAGCGGGTCGTGCTAGCCACGGCCCTGGCCGCGATGCTCGACTCGCTGCAAGCCGACGCCCTCCGCCGCGCCGGCAGCCACCCCGTCTGGAAGCAGGTCACGCACGGCTTCGACGCGGGGCTGAAGACCCAGACGCTCGACGCCTTCGAGGCCCTGTACCGCGACTACGAGGCGGCCGAGACCGACGAACTCGACGCCGCGGCGAAGGCCGTGCCCGACCGCCTCGCGGCCCACCCCGTGCCGCTGTTGCTGCTGCGGTTGCTCGTGCTCGCCATCGACCTCGCGGCCGTCGGCGCGACCGTTTACTTCACCTGGGTGCCGAGCCTGTACCAACTGCTGCTGATCCCGCTCGTCGTGTCGGTGAGCCGGCAAGTCGTCGAGTTGATCGTGCGGCAAGTCGTCGAGTTGGGCCGGTCGCGGCTGCGCAACCACCGGCTCGCCCTCGTGCGGGAGAAGTTGAGCCTGCCGCTGGCGCAACGCCTCATCGACTGGCCGACCTCGGGCGGCACGGCGATGCAGAAGTTGCAACAGGTGCTGTTGCGCGTGCCGGCGACGATCCGCGAACTCGCCGCCCGGCTGGCCCCCGCGACGGTCCCGCCCCCCCCTGCCCCGCCCGTCCCCGCGGAGGCCGTGGCGTCATGAGTTCTTCCGGTGCGACCCCGCCGCCGTTCTTGCGCACCCTCGCGCCGCTGTTGCGGTCGCTCGAACGCCGGCTGCGCGAGTGGCTCGACGCCCGGCGGCGGTACCCCGTGTCACTCGTCGCCCGCGCGGAAGTCGAGGGCCTGGCCGAGGACTTGAAGCGGAAGGCCGACGGCCTGGACATCGAGCGGCCGGTCCTCGTCGTCATGCTCATGGGCGGCACGGGCGTCGGCAAATCGACGCTCATGAACGCCCTCGCCGGTGCCCCGGTCGCGCAGGCGTCGTACACCCGGCCGACGACCCGCGACCCCGTCGTCTACTTCCACCAGTCGGTCAACCCCGACCGCCTCGACCCCGCGTTGCGCCTGTGCCGCCTGAGCCGGCACGACCGCGAAAGTCTGCGGGACAAGGTGATCGTCGATACCCCCGACCTCGACAGCAACGACACGGCCAACCGCGACCGGCTGCTCGAACTCTTGCCGGTGGCCGACGTGGTCCTGTACGTCGGGTCGCAGGAGAAGTACCACGACCAACTCGGGTGGGAGATTTTCAAGGAGCAGCGCCGCCGCCGGGCCTTCGCCTTCGTGCTGAACAAGTGGGACCGGTGCCTCGACGCCGGGGCCGCCGGCCTGCGGCCGGACGAAGACTTGCTGCGCGACTTGAAGTCCGAAGGCTTCGAGAACCCCCGGCTGTTCCGCACGGCGGCGCAACGGTGGGTCGATACGCCGGACGCCGTGCCGGAGAATCTGCCGCCCGGCGAGCAGTTCCCGGCGCTCCGCGACTGGATCGAACTCGGCCTGACGCGGCTCGAAATCGACGCCGTCAAGGCCCGCGGCGTCGGCCAGCTCCTGGAGCAGGTCGAGCAGGCGCTCGAAGCGGTCCGCCCGCCGGACATCACCGCCCCGGCCCGCAAGGTCGAGGCCGGCTGGGAGCGCGAGTTGGCCGCCGAGGCCGAGGCGCAAAGCGAAGTCCTCGTCGGCACACTGGAACCGTTTCAAAACGAGGTCGAGCAGCACTTCAGCCAGCGCGGCCACCAGCGCTTCCGCGGCCTGATGGCCGGGTACTTGCGCGTCACGACGAAGCTCCGGTACGTCGGCAGTTCGCTCCGCGACCGCGTCCCGTTCGTCGGCAAGTTGCGCGGCCCCAAGTCCGAAAGTGCCACCGACTGGGACCTGGCCGGCTTCGTCCGGTCCTGTTCGCGCACGGCCAGCGAGCGGGTCCTGGCCCAGCGCATGGCCGCCCTGACGAGCCGGCTCCTCGTCGAGACGAGTACGTCCGGGTTCCCGCTCGCCGTCATCAACGACCGCACGACGGGCACGCTGAAACTCGACTGGGAGGACCGCGTCACCCGGTCCGTCGTCGAGGCCCTGACCGAAGTCGAGGCCGAAGTCGTCAAGCCGACTGGCCTGCGGCGAGTCGTGCGCGACGTGGTCGGCGTGCTGGGCAACTTCGTCCCCGAAGCGGTTTTGATCTCGTCGATCGCGCTCTTACTCTGGCGCTTTTTCGTCGAGGGGCTGACGCCGGAGTTTTTCCACGTCCTTCTCCCGGTGTACGTCACGCTCGGCACGCTGATTGCCCTGCACGTCCTCGTCCTGTTCGCGCTACCGATCCGGTGGGCGGCGATCCGCGGCGAGTTCGCCCGCCGACTGCAGCGCAAGTTGACCGACGAGTTCGAGCGCACGTACCTGCCGATCCCGCGCGACGCCGCGGCGGCCGTGGCCGCGGAGCAGATGCAGGTCGAGGAGTTGCGCGGCGGCACCCGCGAGGTCGCCGAGTGGCTGAGCGAGCGCGACCAGGCGGCACACATCGGCGAGCTTTACGGCCGCTAATTTCGACGAGGGGGACGCGATGGCCGAGGGGAAATGGATCGAGGGGCTGACGCCCGACACGCCGGCGGTGGACGCCGCGCGGGCGGTCCTGGCGGCCCGCCTGGGCAGCGTGCGGCACTACCTGCCGCTCGCCGCCGAGCAGCCCGGGGCGGTCGAAAACGTCCACCAACTCCGGGTCGCCACCCGCCGGGCCGGCGCGGCCCTCCGCCTCTTCCGCCCGCTCGTCCCGGCCAAGTCGTACAAGCAACTCCGCGGCACCCTCCGGTCGATTCGCTCGGCCGCCGGCCCCGCCCGGGACTGGGACGTGTTCGCCAAAAGTCTCGAAACCTCGCCGGGTTTGCAGAAGCCCGGAATGGACGAAGCCCGCGAGTTCTTGACGACGTACTCCCTCGGCTGGCGCGCCGCCGTGCAACGAGAACTGGACGCCGTCGCGGTCGCCCGCATCGAACGCCTCGAAGCCGGCAGCGACCACCTCCTGGGGGCGCTCAAACTCGGCGACGACGAGCCGTTCGCCACCGTCGCCGAGGAAGCCCTCACCGACTTGATGACGCGGTTCGGCGGGCAACTGGACGCGGACCCGACGACGGCCGAAGAGTTTCACGCTCTGCGGATCGCCGGCAAGCAACTGCGGTACGCGATGGAATTGTTCGCCGACTGCTACGCGGCCCCGTTCCGCGAGACCCTTTACCCGGCGGTCGAGGAGCTGCAAGAACACCTGGGCGACGTGCAAGACGGCGAAGTCGCCACGGCCCGCCTGGCCGCCGTCCTCGCGGACTTGAACCGCTTCCACCCGGCGTCGGCCAAGCTCGTCCGCCCGGCCGTCGCCAAGATGAAGACCGAGGTCGCCGCCCGCGGAACCGCGGGGAAAAAAGGGTACCGCGCGTGGGTCAAGCCCTGGAAGCGACTCCTCGTCAAGCACCCGCTCGCCGAGTTGGCCCTGCCCGCGTCGCCGTGAAACCGCTAACTCAGCGGACGAACGGCGAACCTGGCTCGGCGACAGGCTCGCCCAACCCGACCCGCCGCCCGCCTCCGTCGCGGGCGTCCCGAGGCTCCGGGAGGAAAATCCCCGGCGGGAGCGGCCCGTCGTCCCGTTCGCGCGGCTTCCGCGGCAAATCCCGGTTCGCCTCGTACCGGCTCGGCACGAAGCAGTCGAGCAGATACGTCACCGGGGCCGTACTGCACCCGGTCAACATCAGCACCACGAGTAACGCCACAATCCGCATCACCGCCTCCCTTTGAGCCGACGGATACCGCTGCCTGCCGCCCCCGTCAATTCGGATCGCCGGCCCGAGTCCCGGAATCACGCGCCGCCGGCTGTTGACACGCCGCCGGAGTTGCGTAAGATTAAGTGACAAGCACCCATAGCTCAACTGGATAGAGCGTCGGTCTACGGAACCGAAGGTTGTAGGTTCAAATCCTACTGGGTGTACTGCCTGTTCACTGGTCGTCACGTCTCCGTAATCGTCTTCAACTGCCGTCAATCCTAGCGTTTCCAGGCTACCAAGGGCTTCGGCCCTCGGCGTGTCCGTTTCGTCATACGTCGTCACCGATCGGCACCCATAGGCGGGGCTTGGTACGCCTGGTGGTACGCCCGGAGTGGCACGGGGCGTGAACTGGGCAGGGGGAATTAACTTCCCGACGGCGGCGGCGGTCCCCTCCAAGGTCGCGTGGGCGTAGCGGTCCATCGTCAGGGTAATCGTCGAGTGCCGGGCCAACTCCTTGGCGTCCTTCGGCATGACCCCGGCGTTTACTAACCCGGTGACGAACATGTGACGCAGGCTGTGGAAGTCCGCCTTCTCGCCCTTGGCGTTCTCGTAGTTCAGGAAGTCCGACGACTCCCGCCCGAGTCGCTCGTCGGGGTCGGCGGCCTCGGCGAGCCAGGCGGCCCGCGCCGCCGCGAGGTCGCGCTTCACGAACTCAACGGCCTCGGTGTACGCCGCCCACTTGCCCGGCCAGACGCGGACCCCGGCCGCCTTGGCGGCCAGGAAGCCCCGCAGCGCCGCGACGAGCGCTGGGTGCAGCGGGACCACGTCGCGGCGCTTGCGCTTGCTGTAGG
>JANYHV010000297.1 GCA_025362195.1 Fimbriiglobus sp.
GAGGGCGTCGGTGTGGACTGGCCGCAGGGGTGGCTGGCGATCAAGCCAGGCACCGACGCAAACATGGAGGCCGAACTGTCCCGCGAGCTCGCTCCGGGGCACCCGTTGTTCGGCCTGCCCGTGCGGGCCGTCGGGTTGGGCGGGAGCGGCGACGATGTGCTGTTCGAGATCGCCGACGGGTCGGGCCGCCTCGCCGTAGCTCACCTGACTTGGGCGCGGCACCCGGAGCTGCCGCCGTGGCCGCTGTCGGAGATGTACGCAAGCCGGCAGGTGTGGCTCGCGTGGGAAGCGGCCCAAGACGCCGAACCAGGCGCTGCAGCAAACCGGGGCCGCATGTAGCGGTTCCGGGATTCGTAGCTCATCGAGCGGCCCCGGCTGCTGAGCTGTGTCGTTCGGCGGCGGAGGGCTTCGGCCGTGCGAGTCGTCTTGCGGAACCCGCTCGCGGCCGACGGTCAAGACTTCCGCCACTCGTTGACCGTGGGCGGCGAGTACGAGGTGCTGGGCATCGAGTGCGACTCGCTCCGCCTGCTGACCGACGACGGCGAGCCGGTCCTGTTCGATCCCGAGTGCTTCGAGGTCACGGACCCGACCGAGCCGGCGTTCTGGGTCGAGGGGTTCCCCGCGGAGGCCGAGCGCTACGCTTACCCGCCGGGGTGGGGCGTGCCGGGGTTCTTCGAGGCGTGGCACGACCGAGTGCCGCTCATCCGGCGGGTGTTCGCGGAGCAGTTCGCGGCGTGGTATCCTGGCACGCAAAGGCACGCCGAACCAGACGCTGCAGCAGACGGCGGGGCGTGATTGGTTTTTCAGGTTTGAAGGCTCAGTGTGCCCCGCCGCGGCTGAGCTGGGTCGTTCGGCAGGCAGCAGCACCCGAGCCGAGCGCGCGGCGAGCTGTTGACGCGCGGCCGACGGGGAGCGATGATCGTTCTCCATCGTGCGGGTCGTGGGTGGTGGTAGACACGGCCGAACCAGGCGCTGCAGCCGACGACGGGGGCACGCAGGTTTCAGCGGGTTTGAAGCTCAGTAGCCCCCGCCGCGGCTGAGCTGGGTCGTTCGGCGGCGGAATCAGTTAATGCTGAGTCGGTGACGGCGAATAAACGGGTGGATGGCACCCGCGCATTCGCCCCCTCGGGGGCCGGAGGTTCATGATGGAAGCGTACATCCCGCTGCTCTGCTTGGTAGCAATGGCGGTCCTGCTCTGGTCGTCGGTCCTGCGAGGTCGCTCAGGCGGCCGACCGGTCGTCTGGACTCGGCGGATGATCGGCGCTGTGGCCCTGGCCGTGGTTGGGGCCGTCGCCGTTCCCATCATAATCGTGGCCGTCCTGCATTCGTAGTGCGTCGCACCCGCCGGCGAGAAGGCACGCCGAACCAGGCGCTACAGCCGACGGCGGGGGCGGGTAGGCTTTCTGGGATTCGTTGCTCACTCGGCCCCCGCCGCGGCTGAGCTGTGTCGTTCGGCATCTTCGGCCACAGTGTTCGACAGGCGGTGACAACGGGGTGTCGGTCGAGGTCGGAGAATTCGCGGGGCGCGGCATCCGGATTGTGGTTGGGGCTCTGCTCGGCCTCAGTTAGGATGCCGAAGCTGGCGTTACAGGGGACCGGCGGGGTCACTCCAATTTGGTTGGTCACTCGGGTGGCCGCCGGCCCCTGAGCTGGGTCGTTCGGCGGCCAACGAATGATCGCATTGATGCTGTAAGCATTCTTTCGTCTGTCTTCGGAGTTTCCACATGCCCCTCGGCTCACCCAACATCATTTCGCACGTCACGCAATGCAGCGAAACCGTGCGCGTCGTCGGCCAGTTTACCAACTCGCGCGTGCGCATCGTCTTGGAAGGCGACCCCATTCCTGTGGGCGACGAAACGGTCCACTGGTCGGACGCCCGCGTCGCTATCGACCGCACGCGCCTCGTCGTCGGCAAGAAGCTCGTGGCAACTCAGGAATTCAGCGGTGAGACGAGCGCGCCGTCGCCGAAGGGCCAGCGCATCGACGCGGCGAAGAACGGGGTGATGGTCTTCCGGGCCCAGCCGTTCCGCTGCGGCCGAAGCGTGCTGCTCGGCGAATGCAGCCCCGGCGCGAAGATCGTCGTCCGGCAGAGTGGTACGGTGCGCGGCACGGCGCTGGCCGTCGGCGAATCGTGCCGCATCGATTTCGACCCAGGACAGTCCGTGACGGCGGGGATGCCGCTCGTGGCTTCGCAGACGATCTGCACCAGTCCGGTTGCGGTGGACACGACGAGCGACCTGCCGAAAGCGCCGCCGACGTTGCCCGGCCGCAAGCTGCCAATGCCGAGAATCCTCGTGACCCCCGACGACCCACTCGAAGAGTGCGAGCGTCTCGCCACAGTGCGCGAACTCGTTCCCGGAGCCATCCTGCGGCTCTTCTGGAATGGTGCCATCATCTACGATCGGCCGTGCCCGCTCGCGGAAGAATCAGTGTTCGTAGGGCTTCCCGGGTTCGCGCTCGGCGACGAGATCGCGGCCGAGCAGGAGATGGTGAACTGCGAATTGAGGAGCGACCGGGATGTGGTTCGCGTCAAAGAACTTCACGTGAAGCGGCCGCGAATCGACGGGCCGCTGTGCGCCGGGGCCGCGAAAGTGACGATCGGACGGCTCAAACCCGGAGCGACCGTGCGCGTGTTTGCTGACGGCACCGAACTCGGGCGCTGGGAAGCGCCGGCGACGAGCCTCGAACTCGACCTTGATCTACCGAGCGGCGCGAACGTCACCGCCGAGCAATCGCTCTGCTCGCAGACGAGCCCGCGCTCGCGCCCCTATGGCGTGGCCGGTGGCAAATCCGGTCGCTGGTTCCGGGTCGAAGACCTCGACGGCGACGACATGCGCGCCGATGCGTTCGCCGTTCACGTGGCCCTGGTCCGCACTGGCCAGATCGTGCTCTTCAGCGGCGATCAACACAACTCCGCGCAGAACACGGCCGTCCCGCAGGACATCGACCACGCGCAGTTGTTCGACTGCACGTCGCTCTCACTCCAGAAGATCGACGCGCCGACGACGGATGCCTTCTGCACCGGCCACGCCTTCCTGCCGGACGGCCGTTTGCTCGTGGCCGGCGGCACCGACAAGTTCCCACCGGGTGGCGGCCACTTCCACGACGGCCACTTCCCGGCCCTGAAAGCGACCTGGATTTTCAACCCCGTAGCGACGCCGCACTGGAAGCAGACGGAGGACATGCGCGGCGGCCGCTGGTATCCGACGCTCGTATCGCTCGCCGATAGCACGGTCCTCGCACTTTCGGGCCATCCCAACGAAGACGACACGACCCGGCACAACAACCACTCGATCGAGACCTACGACTCGGCCACCGCGCCGCCGTGGCACTTCCACGGCGACTCACCGAGCATCGTCAGTGCCTTCAATGGCTATCTGTATCCCCGACTTCACGTGCTGCCCGGCGGCGATGTCTTCAGTTCCACGGCCGTGCTCTCCGGGCACAGCGGCCGCTGGACCCCCGGCAGTGGCGTGACCTGGACCGATGTCGGTGCGAACCCCGCACCCGGCGACTACGGCGGCTTCAACCACACTTCCGTGCTGCTGCCGCTGCTCCCAGACGACGGTTATCGGCCTAGAGTGCTGATGACGGGAGCGGCCAAATCGTTCGTCATCGACCTCGGCGCGGCGGCGGACTGGGTCGAACTCGGCGGTCGCTCGCCAGCCTCCGGAGGCCGGGTGCGCAACCACTGCCACGCCACGATTCTGCCGACGGCCGAAGTGCTCGTCACGGGCGGCGTCGAGAATCCGAGCGACGACGGCACCACCGTGGCGGTCCCCGAATTGTTGACGCGCACTACCGCCGGAGATTGGATCTGGGCGGGGTCGCCGCTGGCCAACTCGACCGTCGTACGCAACTATCACTCTACGGCGTTGCTCATGCCCGATGGCCGCGTGTGGACCGCCGGCGGCAACAAGGGTGCGCAGTCAGGTGATGTCACGGTTCGGCAGTTGGAGGTGGAAATCTACGAGCCGTGGTATATGTGCGCCGAGCGGCCCGTAATCCGCAGTGCGCCCTCGTCCGTGAACGCCGGCCAGCGCGTGATCGTGCGCGTAAAGTCACCCGCACCGATCGCACGACTGGCGCTCTTGCGCTGCGGCAGCGCCACCCACGCCTTCAACCCCGATCAGCGCTACGTCGGCCTGCGCAACGTCCTGCGAGAGTCCGACGACCTCTACCTGGGCGAAGTGCCCTCCGCCGACATCGCCGTGCCGGGCTACTACATGCTCTTCGCCGTGACGGACGGCAACGTCCCCTCGCACGGGGTCTTCATCCGGGTTCGTCCATGAACCAAAGTGGTGCCAAACCGCCGAACCAAGCGCAGCAGCAGACGGCGGGGTCACGACAGTTTTCCCCGATTTCGTAGCTCACTCAGCCCCCGCCGCTGCTGAGCTGGGCCGTTCGGCGGCGGAGGGCAAGCGGGTGGCGAAGGCCCAGAAGTCTGTGTGGAGCGACCTGCGGCTCTCGGTCGCCCGCTCCTCCTTGTCCCGCCACCGAGGGGTTCGCGGGAACGCTCCGCCAACTCCACGTCAACGGCGGGGCGTGCTTCGGGTCGTTCCGGTTTCCGGCCGCCGGGCCGTTCCTGACTGTCGCCAGCCGGGGCGAGTTGGCAACGTCGGGCTTCTTCGATCACCTGTGGCAGACGGAGGCGGTACGTCGCACACTGCCAGAGCTGGTCGCCGAGCCGGGGTTCCGGTGCCAGCCGCCGTTCGCCTGGGGCAACCCGTTCACCTTGGACGGTGAGTTTGCGTCGGCCCTCTTCGGCGGCGGGGCGTACTCGCTGTACAAGGGCACCGCCGCGGACGCGAAGGTGGCTGCCGCCGCCCCGGCCGCCGAACTGCTCGGCCGGCGGTTCGAGCGGTCGCAAGTGTTCACCAACCACGCGGAATGGTGCGGCTACTTCTGCGGCATCGTGGACTGGACGTGGGTAGTCCTCGACTTCCAGGCGCACCTGCTGCATGTGGTGGCTGTCACGGACGTAGACTAGGTTACCAGACGCCGAACCAGGCGCTGCAGCGGACGGCCCCAAAGCGGGCCGCCGCTGAGCTGAGTCGTTCGGCAGGCAGAAGCACCTGAGCAGAGTGCGCGGCGAACGGTTGACTGGCGATGCTCGCGGTGTGATGATCGGGATGCGGAGCGCGGGCGGGCCATTGGCGGTGGCAGCGATGACCGAACCAGGCGCTGCAGCCGACGGCGGGGGCAGTAGTTTTCGCCTGGGTCGTTGGCTCTTCCGCCCCCGCCGCGGCTGAGCTGAGTCGTTCGGCGGCAGGAGGTAACAGCATGCGGGCAGTTCTGATGGCGACAATAGGGTTGTAGCGGATTAGCCGTTTATCCGCCCTCGGATATCTTAGGGTGCGGAGGAACGTCCGATGCTCAGTTACGAAGACCTGTGCCGCCACCCGGCGGCCTTGCCTGATCTCACCGGCCTACGGCACGCCGAGTTCGACGCCCTCGCCGTCCGCTTCGAGCGGGCCGAGCGGGCCGCGTCCCAATTGACCCGCCAGGGGAACCCACGGACCCGGGCACCGGGTGCCGGCGCGCCCCCGGACCACTCCGCCCGCTCCCGACTACTCATGGCCCTGTTCTGGCTCCGCACCTACCCCACCTACGCCGTCCTCGGCTTCTTCTTCGACCTCCACAAGCGGAACGCCCAGCTCAACGTCCGCGCCGCCCTCGCGGCGCTTGACGCGATGGGCGACTTCCCGTTCGACCGGCCGGCGGCCGACCGGCCCAAGGCCCGCAGCGCCTCCGCGGTCATGGCCGCCTTCCCCGGCGTGCGGGTGATCGTCGACGGCAAGGAGCAGCGGTGCAACCGGCCCGACGGGTTCGAGGCGCAAAAGCCGTACTACTCCGGCAAGAAGAAGTGCCACACCCTGAAGTCCCAGGTGGTCGTCGACCCGACCGGGGCGATCGAGACGGTCGGCGACAGCGTGCCCGGCGGGGCCAACCACGACATCACCGTGCTGCGGTCGTCGGGGGTGCTGGAGAAGTTGCGCCCCGGCGAGGGGGCGATGCCGGACAAGGGGTACGTCGGCATCGGGAAGACGCACCCGGGCGTGCCGGTGGTGATCCCGCACAAGGCGTCGCGGAACGCGCCGCTGACCGACGAGCAAAAGGAGGCCAACCGGGTGATCGCGCGGCACCGGGTGGTGGTCGAGCACACGATGGCGCAATTGAACCGGGTCACCGTTCTGAGGCAGGTGTTCCGGGCGCAGAAGCGGGGGGCGCATAGCCGGGTGGTGCGGGTGGTGGCCGGGCTGGTGAACCGCCGGATGGCCGTCCGACCCCTCAAGACCTACGCGGCTTAAAACGGACCGGGTAGGGAAAAGCCAGCATCCCGAAGGCACGACGCTATTCCGCTACAACCCTAGTTACCACGCGATGCGGCTGGTCTACCAGTTAGCGCGGGAATTCCGCGAACACCTCGACCGTCGCTTCGCACAAGTGTCGGAACTCTACGTGTCCGGCGCGGGGTCGGCCGGTTTCGGCAGCCACCTCTTGCCCGACGGCTTGGGGCTCGACGCGGGCGGCACGGGGACTTCGTGGTCGCCGGCCGACTTGGTCGCCCGGGGCCACGCCGCCGCCGCCGCCCTCAGCCGAGACGTGGGGCCAGCCGAGTGGATTCTCCTCGGACTCCACGAAGCCGCCCGGCGCAATCCGTTCGACATCAGCCGTTTGACACCGAGCGAGTGCGCGGTGATCGTCCGAATGGCCCTGTTCGACTTCGGCCCCCACCGCGGCCCCCTGGGAGGGGGCAAGGCCGATGCGATCCAGGAACGGTTGTTCGCGGCGATCGAGCGGCACCACGAACTCGACGGGCCGGCGTACAGGAAGTGGCTTTTCGAGGACTTGGATAACCTCGTGCACGGCATCGCCAAGCGGAAGTCGGGCGGCGTGCGCCTGACCCGCTCCGAGGTGCGACACGGGCTTCTGGACATGGCGTTCGATTCTTACCGGTACGTCGGCGACTGTGTCCACGTCCAGATGCGGGCGTTCGCCGCCTCCCTGGCCGAACCGCTCAACCCCGACGAACGCCGCCTCTTCGACCCGACCTACGCACGGCAAGACGGCTTCGGCGGGTTGCCGCTGGTCCTGCTCCGCGACCGGTTCGAGTGGTTGCGGGAGGGAGTCTTGGCAGTCTGGGACGCTCCCGCAGACCCCGCCGGGGCCGGAGCCTTACTCCGCCTGCTGGAGTACTACGGCACGATGGTGCGGACCCGGCGACGGGGCGACACCTCCAAGAAGGCCACAGGGAAATCGAAGAACAACGACTGTAGGCCGGCCGCGATCTTGGCGTTCGACGACACGCGCGACGCTCGCCCCGATCACCGAGACCGCTTCCAGGAACTCGTTGAACAATTACTGGACCGGCGCGGGGTATCCTGCCCTTGCGGTAAGACATCGGGCTGGCACGCGAACCTTTCTGACGGCGGCAACAGATCGCCGAACGGCCCGGTCCTCGTGGACATCAACTACGAGGGGTGTGATCACTCGCTCACGCTCGAATTTTCCGAGGCCGAATTTCGTTCCGCATTCGGTGCGAGGGAGTAAAGACCCGCCGGCACGGCGGGCAGTGACGACATTGCGGCCGCATCGGGGACATCCAACTGGGGTCGAGCAGGTGGATCGAGTCTCACCCAGGCCGGGCGTAAACCAGCCACCGACCGAAAAGTCGACAGTGAGTCGCGATACCCAGCGGAAGTCGCCTCGTTGTGCCGCGACGGAACGCGCGCTTCGTCTGATCGCGACCGGCCCGATCGATCTCATAAGTCGTCCGTCGATTCACTCGCCGACCCTGTTCGTCAACGCCAAGGCGCATCGTCGATTCTCGAAATCTCACACCGAACCTGGCCCGATCCGAATCGGCTACTCGGTCGTCGGCGGGAGAGTAGGGACTGCCTCGTCCTGCAAAGCCGACCAGGCGGTGGCCAGCGCCTTGCCCAAGGCGAGTGCGAACGCTCGCTGTCCTTCGGTCAGCACGATGTCGGGCGACTCCTGACCCATCGCAGGAGGTTCCGGGTTTGCCGTAGATTGCGCCGCGGGTTTCGTCACGCGAGTATCTCCTGAAGGAATCGAAATCGCCCTCACCGGGTTAGCCCGGTCGGGGCGAAGGGGTAAGGTTTCCCTTCATGGGATATGACGTGTTTTGCCTCAAGGTTAAGCGCAAGTATCGAACCGATAACTGCTTGGGACGACCTATTGCGTTGGATGGGATTCGGCGTGCTCGCGTAAACGAGGACTCCGAGTCCCATCCAGTTGACGATGTCAATCCGCGGGTCGCTGGTTCGACTCCCACCCGGGGAGCATCTCGACTCAACTCGATTCAAACGTGGGCTTCCCCAAGGTTCGTGGAATCGGGATTAACGGTCTATGCTCCGAGGGAGGAGAGCACCGATGGCCCGCAAGACCTGCACCCGCGAGTTCAAGCTCCAGGCCGTGACGATGATCGCTGACCAGAGCCTGTCCGTCGCCGAGGTGGCCCGCCGGCTGGGGGTTCACCGAGGGCGCCCTCGGCACCTGGCGGGCGGCCGCCCAGGAGCACGGCGACTCCGCCTTCCCCGGGTCCGGCAGCCTGACCCCGGCCGACGACGAGGTGCGGCGGCTGCGGGCCGAGAACGTTCGGCTGCGGGCCGAGCGGGACCTGGTAAAAAAGGACGCCGCGTACTTCGCCAGCCCGCCGCCCTGACCTACCGGTTCATCGCCGACCGCCGCGGCGACTGCCCGGTTGCGTGGGCCTGCCACGCCCTCGACGTGTTGGAGTCCGGGTACCAAGCCTGGGCCGCCCGCTCCCCGTCGCCGGCCGAGGAGCGGCGGGGCAAGCTGGTTGCCGCGATCACGGTGATCCACGCCGAGGTCAGGAGCCGCTACGGAGCCACCGGATGACCGCCGAGTTGAACGCCCGTGGGCACGCCTGCTCGGCGAACACGGTGGCGAGGCTCATGCGGGAGCACGGCATCCGGGCCAAGGCCCCGCGGCGGCCCGACCGCACCACCGACTCCCGGCACGGGCTGGCGGTGGCCGACGACCTGCTGGCCCGGGATTTCGACCCGCCGGGGCCGAACGCCGCCTGATCGGCCGACATCACCTACATCCCGACGGCCGACGGGTGGCTGTACCTGGCCGTCGTCGAGGATCTGTTCAGCCGGATGGTCGTCGGGTGAGCGATGGACGCGACCATGACCAGCCGGCTCGTCGTGGACGGCCTGGAGATGGCGGTCGGCCGGCGGCTTCCGGGGGACGGGCTGGTGGCCCACTCGGACCGGGGCAGCCAGTTCGCCAGCGACCACTACCGCCGGCTCCTCGACCGGCACGGGACTGCGTGCAGCATGAGCCGGGTGGCCCAGTGCTGGGACAACTCCCCGGTGGAGTCGTTCTTCGCCAGCTTGTAGCGGGAACAGGTGCATGACGAGCGGTACGCCTCCTGGCACGAGGCGCGGGCGAGCATCTTCGAGTACGTCGAAGGATTCTACAACCGCGTCCGGCGGCACTCGTCGCTGGGGTACATCTCCCCGGCTGAGTTCGAGCGGACCTACAACCAGAAACATCCCTAGGCCGTGTGGACAGACTACGGTTTTTCGCTAGTTTTAGGCACTCCCCCGAGGGTTTGCCATGCGCCGCCACGAGATCTCGGACGCCGACTGGGAGCGGGTCCGGGCGTTGCTCCCGACCCGCCCCGGCCCCGCCGCCCTGGACCGGATGTTCCTGAACGCGGTCCTCTGGGTTGCCAAGACCGGC